>JACKFF010000002.1:300000-545844 GCA_020632595.1 Nitrospiraceae bacterium
CATTCCAGCGCCCAACCGTGGCCCTGCAGGCATTTCTCCCTCATCATGTCCCCTCCACCTCTGCGATAGTTTCTTGGTTGGATGGTTTCATCTTCCGGGCCAAAATGCGAGATGCCTTCCTGATTAAAATGACGGTTCTCCCGATCACATTGAGTAATCGCTGAACGTAAGTCGGCCTCTGTCGCGCCGGGCTTGACCCATTGCTGTGTAGGACCGCAGGCTGACAGCAGAGCAAAAACCACCCACCATAACCGTACGTTCATCTTTTTCCCTCCACTCCTGATTGTTAACCGTGATGTCTAATTTGCCCGCAGCATTTTTTATTTGTTCTCCAAGGTGATTCTGTATCCGGTAGATCGTTGGGTCTTTCATCATCAGGAAAGAGGCAATCAAGTACCAAATACTAGAACGTCATGTGAAGGTCCCCATCAGATAATTTGAGGATGTGCTCTAACACGGAAATTTGCCAGTTGTCCATTGCCCGGGTGTTTTGAACATTTTCTGAATTAAGCCGCATGAGTTGCGTGCGTTCCTATATTCCTTGGTGGGGGGAGAGAGTATGATACTCTACGATGAATTCGTGTGATCTGGGTCGGGGGGCATTTCGCAGCAATCTTACGGTGTGCGTCTACTATCTCCGGGTCATCCAACTATAAACCAGATTAACAACAGTAAAAACGCGCCGGGGAATGTTCCCCGAGCCAATAGGTCGATTTTTCGCGCCTGGAGATTGTGCCCATGAGCGGCAAGAAAGCCTGTCGTGATCACCGCGATCAATGCCAGCAGCACCAGGAGTGTACTCCCGACGGTGAAATAGTCGAGGTGGGTCATATAAGGAAGACGGGGAAGGAGGCTGGCCAGGACAAAGCGATGCGCGATGAGAGTCAGAATGGAACTCGTCGCCACCGCGATCCGGACGCCGATGTGTTCTCGTCCGATCCAGAAGGCCGCCCACGACATAATGACGACGACCGCCAGTGGTAACACCACCTGCCAGAGGTAATACGCGACATAGCGTTGAGCCTGGAATTGAAAAGCAAATCCTGCGGTGCGTATCTCTTGAATGGGGCTGTAGGGGGCCACGACTGCTTCGAACGACAGAATCTTCCAATCCGCCAATGACAAGGTGTTGGCCATGGATCCGCCACGAATGTTTCTGATGGACTCAGGCTCAAACGTCAATTCGTCTGCCTGATAACCGGCCGCCACAAATTGGACCGTAAACGTATGACTATCCCTGGGAAAATCGGCCAACATCAACCGTTGAGATAACTTCCCCGTGTAGCGTTGATGATAGATGACCGTTCCATCAGGGTGAACCTGCACAATTTCAGGTAATGAGTGCGGAATAACCCCTTGTTGGTTGGCAAGCAACAGTCTGGGGTTCCACACTTCCATCAGGGGAATTTGGCGTATCGCCCCTTCGGGATTGGCTAAGCGCGCATCTTTCCAGCGAAGACGCAGATACACATTGGCGGTGAAATTTTGGGCCGCATCATCAATGTCATCAATATCTACGACGAACACCATAAAATGTACGGTGGTCGGCCCTTTGAATTCTTCCGGGCGTTTGGCCGTGAGCTCGGCCTGGGCCGTTTCTTCCTGGGCGGCCTTTGCGGCTGCTTTCTGCAATGTTGTTTCAGTGGCCTTCTGAACCGCTTTTTCCATCGCTTTTTGGGCGGCCTTCTCCACGACTTTTTCGACGCTTTTTTCTGTGGCTTTTTCGACTGCTTTTTCCGCGGCTTTTTCGGCAACCTTCTCCATGGCTTTTTCAGTGACCTTTTCGACGGCTTTTTCCGCGGCTTGTGTCTTTGCCTGTTCGATCACCGTTTCGGCACTGCCTTGAGCGAACACTACGGACATCTTAAGCAGACAAGGCCAAGCCATGAGTAAAACGACCAGCACCCCGGTTCGAAAACAGACGGAATGCGCAGCCATAAATTCAGACATTCATCTTCTCCCTACTGATCTGTGTGCAACACGTCCCTCTGCCGGACGATGCAGTATATTGAATGCTCTCAATAATTTCCATTCCTCCCAGGTGGAACGGAACAGGCCCTGCCACAGATTTTAAACAAGCTCTAAAGGAGCGGATTGTTGAGAGAGGGAGTTGGAAATTGGGCGGTCGTCGTTTAGGCAGGTTTATCAGGAAACAGGATTTGAAACTGAAGTTGTAATGTCCAGTCTGGCGCTCGATCCGGTTTTTCGAGAAAATAAAATCCCTGGAGTTTGATGTTGATCGGACGTTTTTCTCCCCGAAACATGACCTTGCCGAACCCGCCTCCAATGGGTATTAACCAACGATTCCGCTTTTCTTCCGCCTCCCAGTTTGCGGTGATTGCGGGGGTGGAAGTCAGATACCAACCGTTGGCAAAGTTGTAATTCACAAATGGCTGAATGGCAAACAGGTTGACCTTCGGGCGTTGTTTCTCTCCCGCAAATGACCAGAGATTTCTAATGATGGCGCCCACCACCCATGGGTCCGGTATGCTGACAAGCGCAAGGGTGGGGCCGACGCTCCATTTCCCCAGGCCCAGATGATCATCAGTTGCGGTATTCAAAATAAAGGTCGGGCCTATACCACCAATCAGTTTAAACCGTCGTTTGGATTCGTCGCGGGCAAAGAATGCCGTGTACTCAATATCTCCTAACCCGGTCATACTTCCCGTTTTATCCTCTATGGCATTGGCCGGAATATATGGGATAGGAATGGTGAGGCGGTTGAGAAGGGCCCAGTCCCCAAATCTTCTTGTGGTAGAGGCCTCAAGATTGAGGACATTAAAGAGATGGTTATTGGCCCCGGCTCCGAAAAGCGTACCATTCACAAACCCCACCCGCACCAGATCGGATACCGGGTTCTGCACTTCTTCGGCAAGTTGTTTGATCTCCTCCGCATGGGCTGATTGACTCACGAGGAATCCCAGGATCACTCCGGCCATGACACACCGTATGCATGTTTTTATAAAAGGCAACCACATTTCTTTTGCGCAACCAAGCCCCGGTTGAGGTTTAGTACCATAACAGCAGAGGCAATCGTTTGAAGAGGAGTTTAGCAGGACTGGTGGGAAATTATCTCTCATAAAAGGGCTGACCACGATTGGAAGAGCCTCTCGCGTTCCGCTTGTGCTTTTTGCCTTGCGTGAAAACACAGAATAGCGGTCTCGCCGGTTAGCGAAAATCCCATTCGACCAACACCGAAATGCAATCATGGAAAAAGTGATGGGATGCAGAAGATAGAGAACGTTGCTGTTGCCACGGGAATCGTGAATGGCAGGCATCCTGCTAGCATGTAACTGTTGGAGATTTCTCAGGCCCTTTTTAAATCTATCGTCGACGTTACCTCAAGCATGACCGGCTCGAGTTGGTGTTTCGATTGCTATCGACTCAATAACGTATTGGATTTCATCTATCGAAAATATTCATAATGGCATTTTGGAAATTCCACATGATAGGCTCGCCGTCTATGACCATGATGATGGTAATGCGACAAAAGTCCAGGTGTCTCTCTTATCTTGTGGTGTTGACAGCTGTCCTGTTTCTCATCCCTGGTGCTGAATCAGGGGTTTCTCAAAATTTGGAGGATGACCAATTCGGCGCGAAGTTCCGTCAGGCTCTGAAGCCGTGGACGGGTGATTGGGATGGGATGGTCAATCGCAATCAAATTCGGGTGCTTGTTCCCTTTAGCAAAACCTTTTACTTTCTGGACGGCGGCAGACAGCGTGGGCTCACCTATGATCTTATGAAAGTATTCGCAAAGCAGATCAATGCAGATTTAAAGCGAAAGATCGTACAGGTTCAGTTGGTCTTCATTCCTGTAAACCGTGATGAACTCATTCCGGATTTGCTCAATGGGGTTGGTGATATTGCGGCCGGTGGCCTCACGATCACACCCGAACGAAAGGCACTCATTGATTTTTCAGAACCGCTTCTCACCAATGTTCGTGAGATTATTGTCACGGGGCCCAGTAGCCCCCCTCTCTCCAGTCTGGATGACCTTTCCGGACAGACCATCCATGTGCGGAAGTCCAGTAGTTTTTACGAACATTTAGTTCGCTTGAATGCCTCGTTTCGCATTTCGGGGAAACCGGAGATTACGCTCATTTCTGAGGAGGAGAACCTTGAAGACGAAGATCTTCTTGAAATGGTGAACGCGGGCTTATTGCCGATGCTCGTCATGGATAGACCCAAGGCGGAATTTTGGGCAAAAATTTTTGAGAATATCCGTCTGCATCCGGACATTGCCATCAATGCAGGCGGGGAGATCGCTTGGGCCTTTCGGAAAAACAGTCCGAAACTCCAAAAGGTGATCAACCGGTTTGTCAGGAACAATAAGAAGGGCACCTTAGTCGGAAATATGCTCTTCACCCGGTATTTGAAAAATACCAACTATGTCAAACATGCCCTGGCAACGCAGGAGCGCAAGAAATTTCAAAGTCTCATGCACATGTTTGAAAAGACCGCCAAGCCATATGGATTTGATTGGGTGCTCGCCATGGCCCTTGGTTACCAGGAGTCCATGTTGGACCAACGGAAAAGAAGTTCTGCGGGTGCCATCGGTGTGATGCAGCTCTTGCCGAGTACCGCTCGGGATCCAAACGTCAACATTCCCAATATTACTCAGGTTGAGCCCAATATTCATGCCGGAGTCAAATACTTGCATTTCCTGCATGACCGGTATTTTAGAGACCAGAATATGAGCCTGTTAAACCAGTGGCTCTTTGCGATCGCTTCCTATAATGCGGGCCCTGCCAAGATCGCGAAGCTCCGGACTAAGGCGCCGTCCATGGGTTTGAATCCGAATAAGTGGTTTAAAAATGTGGAGATCGTGGCCGCGAAGCATATTGGTCGCGAGACCGTGCAATACGTGAGTAATATCTACAAATATTTTATTGCCTATCGTCTGATTCTGGAAAAAGAGGCAATGAAATCAATGGTGCAAGGGTAGGCTCTGGGAGGGGCACTGATCAAAATCGGGCTTCCTAGAGTGACCCCGGGCCAGCGATGCACTCTTTCGAGTCCATGTTACGAGTATCTCAATACGCAGAGGCCCTCACAGGAATGTCGACTGGCTATGCACGGATTGGGAGAGTATTCCAGTATGCAAAATTAGTCTCATGAGCCAGGCCATGAGACGGGCTATCCTGCGCCTTCAGAGATTGCACTCCCTGAGTTTGTATTGGTCGGTGCCGGCCCATCCTCGGTGTAATGATGCCCCTTGTCCTGCGGGAAGCGTCACTTCATATCCGGCAGAATTTCCCCGATACCTTCTTGGTTTTTTCCTAAAGGGTCATAGCCCGCGGGTTGCCGATGCCTATTCCGTGGGGTGCACACAACTGTGTTCGCCGCGCCATTGGCACAGGCGATAGCGGAGAGTTTGGGCCCAGTACTGAAATGATTCTTCGACGTCATTCCATTCTGAAGTCACTCCCGACAACGACTTTGCACCCCCCCGGCGATCTACGGCAGCGGCCAACAGAGTCCCAAGTTCTGCATCGGTTATTTTGGCTTCTACGCTGGCGCTGCCCACAAACGTTCCGGTTCCCGTAGCGAGAGATTTTGTGCCGGAAATGAGATAACCCGTCGGAAGGACACTGGAAAGGGTATCTAACACGGTATGGGAGGCTTCGGCTTCTGTGAGTGCCACACTCAGACGCATGACATGAGGCCCGGCCTCACGAACAATCCGGTAATCTGCCAATAAGGCATTCTGTAATGTTCCCAAGAGAAGTGAGGCCAGTCGAGTGCGGTCTCCTTGTGGGATGTCCCGAAGAGAAGATCCTTCTCCCATCCAGAGTTGAACGGGGTCAATCATCACCTTGGTATAGTGTTTCCAATCGGCTATGGGATTGACGTATCGCAGAAGGGCTTCACGGTCTCCCGCGCCTTGTTGAAGGATTGAATAGTCATCAAGAAATCCGGATCTTCCAACAGTCTTTGCCTGTTGAGTGGTCGCACAAGCCGTCATGGCCACGAAAATAAGAGCCAGAATCCATCCCTCTACCATAGGCATGACTGGTCTCCTTTGCTTCGGCGCATGGTTTGATAAATTTGAACCCCTGTTTTGGAAGCCCTTCTCCTTACTGGCCATGTAAACCCGGAATAGCAGTTGGTGCATACGGTCAGGTGAAATTGAGTATGTTGTCTATACCGAAAAGACACTCGTCGTCAACCTCGACGCTTGGTCCGGGGGATTTGTCCGCCAATCGATCAGATTCTTTTAGCTTGTCGAGTGCAGATTGTGGGCGCTGGCCAAGCCGGTAAATTCTTTTTCTTGGCTTTTTTTCGGAAGATCATCACGGTATAGCCGGAAGGGCTGTCTCGTTATTTCCTTCTAATAGGTCGCTCTCGTATGGGCTTCTGACTCTTGAGCTTGTCTCACCGGTGTGGACATGAGCCAACCCCATGCTTCCGGAAACGGAACTCATGAATTGGGTATGGGGCCTGCTTTACCCTGCGAGTAACGAAACCTATACTGCCTTGCATGCCTATGACCCTTTCCCACCCTTTCATCCCTCTCCGGTGTTACTGGTGCCTGAGGCAGCGAGTGAAGACCGGCGCGAGGCGAGCCTCGGCCTGGCCGGTTCTTCTTTTGGCTGTCGTGACAGGTTTATTGCTGGGAGGACCCCTGGGGGTGCACGCCGCGGATGTTATTCTGCTCAAGAACGGGGACCGCGTTAGTGGAAGGGTTCTTCTCATGGAAGATACGGTCCTGACCGTCGATACGGATTACGCTGACGTCATTAAAATTGATTGGGATGATGTCGACGGACTGATTTCCGAAAAACCCTTATGGGTGGCCTTTCATGACGGGGTCATAATTCCTGATGGCGTGGGGGTTCGGGACGGGGATCGCTTGATTCTTTTTCGGCTCGACCGGGGTGGTCCGGTTCAACTGGACAAAATCAAGACGATCAATCTGTTTGAAATGTCATACTGGGGGAACATTGGACTTGGGGGGAGTGCAACGTCAGGAAACACGTCAACCGAAACCATTAATGCGTCGGGAACCTTGACCGTGAACAAAGGCTGGCATCGATTTATTCTGGATGGGCGGGCAAATCGCGGCAAAGCCGATGGAGAAATCACCGCACAAAATGCGGCATTGAATACCCGCTGGGACTACTTCCTGTCCAAACGGGCCTATATTCCGTTTATTAATTTTCTGGAGTATGACAAATTTCAAGACCTGTCCCTTCGAAGCACGAGCATCATCGGGGTTGGTTACGATCTCCTGGATCACCGGACAAATTTTTTCACGGTCGGGGTGGGTCCGACGGTGGTGTATCAAAATTTCAGGTTTGAGCCGAGCGTGGTCATCCCGGGTATTTCATGGCAACCCCGCTGGAATTTGGAATTTCTAGGTGGCGATCTGAAGCTCTGGCATGTTCATACCGGTACGCGGGATTTCGGGCGGGATAATGCGGTGCGGCTGAATGCCAATCAAGGTATGAGTATCTCCATCTATAAAGACCTCTCGATTCGGTTCGAATATAATGTCCGCTATAATTCCAAGCCAGCCGACGGCCGGAAAACCACCGATACGACCATTATCTTTGGGTTGAGTCTTGACCTATTGGGATAGGCGGGGAAAACGTCGTGAAGCGGTGTGTTTGGAGGGTTTGAAGGTCTTTGCCCGGAAACCGGTGAATGTCCGTTGTTGGAGTAATCCCATAATTCCTCTCTTCGGTTCATAATTCGATCCAATACGGATGAAGGATCGAATGGGAATGAAGCGATGCGAGGGGAATGTACCGCTGAATTAGGTCATCGAACGTTGGATGCCATATCACTTGGCGGGCGGAGAAGGGATGGGCGAAAGCGGATAAAAAGGTACATCAAGGAAGTGACCGCATACGCCGCCCCATAAGCCACGATGGCGATGGGCAGGAGCCCGACCCATAGCCAGATTTCTATCCCCAGAATCTTAAGATCGAAGAAGGCGTCCGGAAGGATGTTTTCCAGGTATGGGTCTGTTGAAAAAAGCCGCCAGCGGCGTTCTCGCCATTTTTCCGTGCTCACGTACTACGCGTACGCTCCGCGCGCAAAAACGGCTGTGGCCTTGCTGGACGAACCCTTCGGGAAGACTCAGGGCATGCTTTTTTGAACCGACCCGGAGCCTTTGATGAGTGATCTAATCCTGGGCAAATTTGCCCTTGAACATCTTTATTATTCAACACGCCCAAGAGGAAAAAAGGGAACAAAAATTTGTTGCCCCTCAAAATTGTTACTCTTCTATTGTGAGACTGTTGAAATACGATGTGAGGCAAAGGTTGGTGTCTATCAGATGACTGGATTTTCCCAGCGAATTCCACGGAAACGTGAAAAGTCATTGTCGCAGGAAACGAGAATCGCCCCGTGACTGATTGCCATAGCCGCCAGGTGGGCATCGCTGCTGAGATTTCCTGCGAGTCCGGATTCTTTGATCAACAATCGGAGAATTTCCCAATGCTCCTCTTTTTCCCGAACCACTCGCGTGTTGTCTAAAGACAGCCATAGGTCAATCTTCCCGATAGCGGTGGCGAGGTCGAGCGGATGAGGGAAAATGTTAGAGTGTGTTGAGAGACGGAGAAAGCCGAGAAGAACGAGCCAGGGTAAACCTACGGAATCATCCCCATTGATGGCGTCCTCCCACCATTGCCGAACACGTGCATGATGAACTGCCGTTTCATTAACGACATACAATAGAACATTCAGATCGACAAGTTTCATTTGCGCAAAAGGATTTTCCTCACGATTTCTTCACCTTCCAGCTTGCCGGCAAGTGCAAGCGCCTTGTCTAACCCAACAAGCGGTTCGCCCATAGGAAAAGACTTCTCCCGATAGGAGCGTTTTGGACGGGAAACTTTTTGAGAGGACTGCATTCCCTCTTTCAAAATTCGGTTAAGCAGTTTGGTGAGCGAAATTTTTTCTTGTGCGGCTTTTTCCTTGAGCCTCAACAGTAATTCGTCATTAATGCTTATTGTGGTTCTCATATTTACATCATAGCATCAAAATTTTGATGCTACTACATCAAAATAGTGTACACCATCTTTAATAACAAGATTTCAGTGTAGATGCTTAAATCATATACATTTTATTTAAAAAATAACACATTTTATTACATAAGGTAAAAAATTGACCATTAGTCAATAGTAATGTTATAAAAATTTCATGGCCACTTCAGAAAGAAAAAAAAGAGAGTATGCACAGCGGGAAACGCTGATTATCGATACCGCCAGACATCTGTTGTTGAAGGTTGGCTATATTGATCTCAACATGGACCGAATCGCGGAACTTACCGAATATTCAAAGGGAACGATTTATCAGCATTTTTCTTGTAAAGAAGAAATTTTAGTTGCGATGCTCATCCAATCCGCGAAAAAATGTGGCACGTTTCTCTTGAGGGGTTCCCAGTTTCAGGGCACTCCCAGGGAACGCGTGGCTGCGATGGCTTTGGGGTATGATTTGTTCATTCGACTGAATCCTGATCATTTTAAATCCAAATTACTACTCCTGAATGCATCCATCAGGGGAAAGGCCTCTCCAGCTTTGCAAAAAAACCTGGAAAGGGCCGAGCAGGATAATATCGGAATTGTCTTCGGGGTGTTACGGGACGCCGTTAAAGAAGGTCACCTTCATCTTCGGCAGGGCGTGACCATCGAGGAGGTCACCTTTGGTTTGTGGACAGGTGCATTTGGGGCCTTTGTGCTCATGTTCTCAGAAGTGAACCTCTTTGCCCTTGGAATTTCAGATCCGAGAAAGGCGGTATGGGAAAACATCCATGCCTTATTGGATGGGTTCGGCTGGCATCCGTTTTTTCACGAGCTGGATTGGGAGGAAATCAGGAACCGCATTCTGAAAGAAATTTTTCCACAAGAGTGTCATCAAGCCGCCATCGTCTAGGGCGGGCTGTTTTTTACAGAAAAAGTAAAAAATTGACTAATGCTTGAAGAACCTATTTCTTAGACACCGAAGGCCAGGATCTCACATTTTTCCCATGGACAACAGAATGATCCCTTGGAAGAAAAGATAGAGAAAGGGTAAAATAAAGAAAGGAGTGAGATAATGAATTGTGAAACCATAAAAGATTTTTCAAATACAATCCTTCTAACCCTTTTATTATTGTTCTTGTCAGGCATAGGAATCCCTTCGAATGGTGAAGCGATGTTGGTCGCCGGAAAGGTTGCAGGCGGAAAGGAATTCGGTCCCATGCCTGATCTCAAAGAAAAGAGCACAGCCAGATTGCGCGATTCCCGCAGATGGGAAAAACGATTGTTCGACGTCCCGCTTATTCAGGAAGCTCCTCCAAAATACGACTTTCAGTGGAAACACGGTCCGAATTTTTCTCTCAAAGATCCAGGGAAGTTACCCGGAATTCAATTAGGGGTCGAAATGCACAGTTTCCAGGCTTTGGAATCGGTTATCCCCGAAGGAACCCTTCCGAAAGAAATACACGTGAACCGTGACCGGTTGCCGCTCGTGCTTCCTCCCTCTATCAAGGGTCCTGACTATAACGGAGGGTTTCTCCGGTTTACCTGGTAACATTCGAAATTTTTTTGCATGTTCTGGCCTCATCGACCACTGGATCGATTTTATGGGTAACAATCGTCTTGCTGGACAATTTGACTCCAATGTCCCGACTAATCTGGCCAACCCACACAGGCATTCCCTGCAAATTTACCGGAGCGCGCCAAAGCCGTAGATGATTGCGTTCATCCACAGTTTCCCGAGCTTTCTGAAAGGACGCATCCTGTGACCGGCCGAACAGATACAGCGGTGACAACGGCGACGTCCGATACCGGCTGCCGAAAATTGAGGATACGGCAGTCCGCCAGGCCGTATCCGCACTAAGGGTTTCGGTCAAATCCCATCCCCGGCGGACAAGGGTCACGACGCCGTGTCGCCCTTCTCCAATAATCACCAGATTGAGGGGATCCCCTTCGGATTTCTGGTCGCCGCCCAACACGCAGCAGGGCAAGTTGGTCAGGTAGTCACGTAGCTCCTCGAGATCGAGCGCTTGAATTTGGTCCGGCGAATACAACTTGGCTATATCCCGCTTCATGAAATCCGCCTGAAAACCGGGGACGGGAAGGACGAAATCGAAATCATAGATTTTCTCATCGCCGAGTAGTTGCACCGCAAACGCCTTGCCCCCCGGATCTAGATTCGTAAACACAAAACCGGTTGTGGTAACGCCGGCCGGAATAAGTAGCGGAATGTGTTGGTCATAGAAATACCGCATCTTGTCCGTCAAGCCTCTTTCACCAAACCCCCGGCTGAGCCAGGCCGCCTCGGAAGGGGCGAAATAGTCGGGGTCGATACTCAACAGCTGAAGGACCAGTTCTTCCTCAGTCTGATTATGGATCTTCAGCCATAGGGGTTGTATATTCGTGTCCGGCAAGGAGCTTCCAAATACCTTCTCGCTTTCCGATGCACTCAGAACGACGGCAGAGACCCGCACCGGTCCTTCCTCCTGAGTTTCCACCCGTTCAAGAAATGCCTGGGAAAACGAATCCGGCGGAACATATTTCATGCAGCCAGCGATCAAAAGCAGCATGGATAGCAACCCTGTCCTTCCAATCCATGAGAACCATTGCATATACTCCTCCAACCCATGATTGAGTTTTGCCGGTCCTAGCTTCATGACCCACCAATGTACCATTGGAGTAATTTTCCATTCCAGTAGGAACCAAATCAGTAGAAGGGAATCGCTGCTAAACACTGACGAAAAACGCCTTCCGGATCTTTATTCCATTTCGGTAGACAACTATTTACAATGAATTCCTTGTGTTGCCCGAGAAAGGGCAATGGGCACTGTCTTATCAAAGAGGTAGCTTTTTCCATTTCCTCCCTTTCTCTCTGAGCAGTCTCCACTTATGATTTTTGGGCACATTCAACCGAAAGATATCGCTGCATGGTCTGTCATCACGGCTCTCGCATGGCTCCTGGCGATTGGAAGCTACTCTTTTGTTTGGGCTGTCGATGTTATTCAATTGAAAAATGGAGACCAGGTGTCCGGAGATATTATTTCGATGGAAGATACGGTTCTAGCTGTCGATACTGATTATGCGGATATCCTCAAGATCGACTGGGATGACGTCAAAGGTCTGATTTCCGACGAACCCATTTGGGTTTCTTTTCATGACGGAGCGGATATTCCTGATGGTGTCGGCGTCCGGGAAGGAGACCGCTTGATCGTGTTTCGTCTTGAGCCGGATGGTCCGGTCCCGCTGGACAGAATCAAAACCATCAATCTGTTCGCCTTGTCTTACAGAGGATCGCTCACCTTTGGAGGAAGTGTGACATCTGGAAATACCGACACCCAGGCCACAAATGGCTCGGGAACGCTCACGATCAACAAAGGCTGGCATCGGATCATTCTGGACGGCCGGACCAACCGCGGAAAGGCCGATGGGAAACTTACCGCGAAAAACGCCGTAGGCAACATTCGGTGGGATTATTTTCTTACCCAACGTAGTTATATTCCCGTCATTACTTTTTCGGAATACGACAAATTCCAAAAGCTGACCTATCGGAATACGACGATCGTCGGGGCCGGATATGATCTTCTGGATAGGCGGAGAAATTTTTTAACGGTGGCTGCAGGTCCTACGGCCATCTATGAAAACTATAGTACCCAGGCGGCCACGGTCATTACCGGTCTTTCGTGGTTGGCCCGTTGGGAGCTGGAATTTCTCAAAGGGGATCTCAAGGTTTGGCATCATCATATCGGAACTCGGGACATCGGTCGGGACAATGCCGTCCGGATCAACGCGGTGCAGGGAATCAGTGTCGACATTTACAAAGACCTCTCCTTCAGTCTCGAATATAACGTCCGGTACAATTCCGAACCGGCCGATGACCGCAAAACCACGGACAATACTATCGTCTTTGGCTTGACCCTGGACATTCAAGGGTAAGAAAGAAAATCTCATCGGCTCCCTCCGGAACCCCAAAGTCGATAAGCTTGACTAAATTGTCATATTATCATCATTATGATATGCTTTGATGCATGAGAACCACTATCAATATTAACGATCAGCTGCTCAACGAGGCGAAAAAGAGGGCTGCCGAAACGCACCGTACGCTTACGGCCCTTATTGAAGATGCACTCCGATTGGCCTTGAGAAGGACGAACACAAATGCTGCCTCGCCTACAGTCCGAATTCCCACTTCAGGAAAAGGGGGCGTCCTTCCCGGTGTCAATTTGGATGATACCTCCGCGCTCTTGGACCGCATGGATGAGATAAAGTGATCCTTTGCGATGTCAATGTTTACATTTATGCCTTTCGCCGGGATGTCGAAAACCATGCGCTGTATAAGGCATGGCTTGAGAAAACCTTTATTGCCGAGCCTGCAGTCGGTGTATCCGAGATGGTACTTTCAGCCGTCGTCCGTATCGCAACTCATCCCCGAATTTTTGCCCATCCAAGTAAATTGGAAGAAGTCCTGAGTTTTGCACAATTTCTTCTGGAACAACCCAATACTGTCCGGGTCGTACCTGGACCCCGCCATTGGCAATTCTTCACACAACTTTGCCGGAATGGAGGGACCAAGGGAAATCTCGTAGCCGATGCTTACTTCGCCGCCCTAGCAATCGAATCCGGCTGCGAATGGATTACCACCGACCGGGATTTTTCACGTTTTCCAGGTTTGCGTTGGCGCCACCCTCTTGCCAATCCTTCTGAACCCTAAGAGATGGCTACGAATCCGAAAAACCCTATAGCACCATCATTTTGGGCTTGAGCCTGGATATTCAGGGATAGGTAAAATTCCCGGTTAATCCACCCAATGTGGAACATTTCGGACAACCGACCAGCAGGGAAACTTTTTTTCGGTCCCCGGCCTAATAGTCAATCTTGATAGACCGCCTCAATCATTCCTTCCGTTTTTTAAATTCATTCAGGCATTCACCAAAACCGCAACGCTCCGGTGACTTTTTGGCATGGGAAGGTCGAGGCCGAACCGGCTTCTGCAACATAGAGAAGCGCATCGATCTGACTTGCATCGCCCTTGAAGAATTCGTGCGGCTTCTTAAGGGGCACAAGGGTGGCTTTTCGCAGCAAATCTTTGTAGATCTTCCCGTCCCTCATGATGACGACAAAATTCTTGTCTATTTCACGATCAAATCAAGGTGAGGTTCTGCAGCGGATTGCCATCCACCGAGAGGACCTCTCTCTCATTTCTGCTTCATTACCTTTGACGCGCCTGTGTCGTCGAGTTCGTGCATATCCGGCACATTGATGCTGTGCTCGCCGAGCCATTTGTTGACGGCCACCGGCTTGAAGTGGCTCGTCGCTTCCACGGGGAATCGAATGGGCTGGCCCGGCTTGACCGGCAGAACCTTGCCTTCCTTCACGACGAGAGTCCCGTTGACGATCACCTAGGGGATGCCCGCTGGCGGCAGACCATTCTCCCCTTGTTTGTAAGTCGCGCGCGGCGCAACCTTGTCGGGATCAAACAACGTCAGATCGGCAATCTTGCTCACCTGCACACGGCCGCGTTGTTTCATGGCTTCGAGCCCGGTATCACCAAGATGTTTGGCAGTCCAGTAACTGAGCTGCGACAACGTAAACATCAGCGGTACGCCATGCTCGCGGGCCAGTTGCAGTGTGGTGGAATATGACGCAGCCGTGCGTGGATGGCCGGCATACTCACTGGGGTCCGCGTCCCAGGGCAGCAACTTGCCGTCCCTCCCGAGGCCCGCCATCGCATCCGAAGCGACCACCATCTGGGGTATGGTCAGCCAATATTTCATCCATTGCTTGCGCGGCGGCAGGTGCACGACAACGGTCTTGCCCGGCGTCTCTTTCACCGTCTTCAAGTACTCGTCCTTGCTCAGGAACTTGTCGAGGGTCGGGTCGTATATCGTTTCTTCGTATTTGTATCCGCTCACACTCTCCCAAAGATCGGGACGAAGTCAGCACTGATGAGCGTCGACCCGGCGGCGAAGGGGTAATACTCACCCGACACGTTGTATCCCTGGCTACGGGCAAGCTGCAACTTTTCCTCGTTCTCCCACCAGCCGTAGTCATTATCATGTGCCAGCAATAGCGGTGCCTTCAGCAACATCGCATTGACCAGCACCTCGTCGAGGGCAATCGGTGCCTCAGTAGGCGTTTGGGTATTGAGGTGGTACCGCGTGTGGACGGAGGTCAATCTGCCATAGCGCGCGGCGGTGCGCTGGGCTTTGAACAACTCGTAACTATTCACGCCCCGCTGCATGTAGGCAATCGGCGCCCCAACCCCAAGTGCACCCTGGCGTAAGTCTTCGTCCAGCATTTTTGAGATCTGATTCATCTGATCAATGTTGCTGCGGCTGAGGGACCAGCCGACGACACCATCGGCTCCGGCCTTACCACCCCAATCAAAGAGCGTGGTGGCATCGACGGGTTCATTGATCACCAGTTCAGGATCATGCACCAGTAATCGTGCCATGGCCATTGAGGTGGTTGTCCCGTAGTTCAGCTGCCAGCCTGATTTTTTCTTGTTTGCATACCATTCACCGACGCGCGACGCACCAGCCTCGAGATCCATGCCGGTGGTAATGCCATCGGCCACCGCCAGCTTGGACGCAAAGGGGTCGACGGCGTGAAAGTGCGTGTCGATAAACCCCGGCGCCACCACCAGCCCCTTGGCGTTAATCGTCTCACGACCGGTAATCTTGTCCTTTGTGATGACCGAGATCCTTCCGTCCTTGATGCCCACATTGGCGATGTCGTCGTGCATCGTTTCCGGGTCCATGACCCGACCGTTGTTGATAACCAGATCGTAATCGGCGGCCAACACTGGTGTGGAAATGCCGAGCGCTAGCGCGATACCAAGCGCGAGTACCTGACGTTTACCCGAAGACTTCATGTTTATTTTCCCTTATCTTGACGCAAATATTAAACATGGCGACTGGGCACCTACCGACAAGATGCTTTGCAGCCGTGCTGCAGATAACCCGGCCTCCGATCGTTCCTTCTATTGAGCCGCTTCACTGGATGGTGTTCTTATAAATCTTGCCGTCCTTCATGATAATCAGGAAGTTTTTCTCTGGATTGGCGACGAGATCGAGGTTCTCGAGTGGGTTGCCGTCCACGAGCAGCATGTCAGCGTAGGCGCCTTCCTCTATAACGCCTAGCTTGCCGGGATAGGGATCACGCGGCCCGCTCAGTTTGAAGAGTTGCGCGTTGTCGTGCGTGGCCATCTTCAGCGCCTCATACGGGGTGTACCACTTCTTCAGCTTGGCGAGGAACTTGCCCTGCTTCGTCGCCAACTTGGGATCGAACAGCAGGTCCGTGCCGAAGGCCGTCTTGACCTTGTACTTCTTGGCCAGCGCAACCACCTTGTCCAGGCCGGCGACAACCTGTACATACTTGGCTGTGCTGATGGGGCTTTCGAACTTGAAGGCATCCTCGCCTTCGACGTCCATGGGCTGCATACTCCACCACACGCCCTTCTTGGCCATCAGCTTGGCGGTGTCCTCGCTGATGAAAAAGCCGTGCTCGACGGACATCGCACCCGCGTCGATCCACAACCGGATCGCGGCGTCGGTGTTGGCATGGATCGCCACGTAGGTGTTCCAGCTCTTCGCTACCTCGACAGCCGCCTTCATCTCATCGAAGGTGTACTGCGTGACGTCCAGCGGGTCATACAGCGAACTGACGCCCCCGCCTGCCATGACCTTGATCTGCGTGGCGCCCATGCGCAGCACTTCGCGGGAACGTTTGATGACTTCGGGCACACCATCGGCGATTAACGTATGCCCAACCCTTTGCGCGTAGTCCAACGGCGTTCCCGGATTCTCCGGCACGTCGTTCGGCCCCCGAAAGTCGCCATGGCCGGATGTCTGGCTAATGTAGCCGCCCGAAGGATAGATGCGCGGACCGACGCTCAGTCCAGAATTTACGGCCCTGTAGATCGGGAAGGAATTGCCCCCGACGTCGCGCACCGTGGTAAAGCCGCGCATGAGGGTTTCCCGCGCCGCCTTGCTCGCGGCAATGCTGAGCAGGCCGAAGTCCGCAGTCATGACCTTGCTGATCGGCCAGAAATTGAACATCGAGTGCCAGTGGGCGTCTGTGAGGCCCGGCATCAGCGTACGTCCGCTGCCATCGATGACACGCCCGCCCGCCCTCGTCGGGATGGAAGCCTGTGGCGGGGCTCATTACTGGGCGCGGGAGCTGACGAAGCTGGGGCACGAGGTGCGGCTGATCGCTCCGCAGTATGTCAAACCGTGGGTGCAGACCAATAAGAGTGATGCCGCCGATGCCCGAGCGATCGGTCGCGCGGTGCAAGAGCCGGGGATGCGGTTCGTCGGCCTGGCGAGCGAAACGCAGCAGGCCGTGCAAGCCCTCCATCGGGTCCGGAGTCTCTCCCTGAGCAATCGCACCGCCCTCGTGAATCAGACCCGTGGCATCTTACTGGAATACGGCGTGGCCATTCCCCAGGGAGTCGCCGCGGTTCGGAAGATGCTGCCCCTCCTGCTAGCCGACGAGCGATGGGCCCCTCTGCTCCAACAGTTTTTGATCGACCAACAGGCGGAGTGGCAATATTGGGATGCCAAGATTGAGGCGGTGACGGCTCAGATCAAACGGGAGAATGCCGCGCAGCCGATCTGTTCCCGACTCGAGCAAGCTCGCGGCATTGGCCCCTTAGGCGCCTCGGCTCTCTGGGGCAAAACGGCGGGCCAGTCCTCTCAGAACGGCCGCCATTTCGCCGCCACGTTGGGGCTGGTCCCCAAGCACACCGGCACGGGAGGGAAGGTCCGGCTCGGGGGGATCAGTAAACGGGGAGAGCGCTATCTCCGGCAGTTGCTGATTCATGGGGCCCGGGCGGTCGTGAGGCAAGTGGGGGAGAAACCCGATCGCCTCAGCTGTTGGATCCGGCGGCTCGTGGCCCGCCGGGGGATGAAGAAGGCGATCGTGGCCTTGGCGAATAAGAATGCGCGGATGGCCTTCGCGCTCATCCACGGGGAGCAGCTGTATGATGTCACAAAAATGTGCGGGGCCGCGTAACGAAGACGGAGAAGCGCTTGCCAAGGATTGCGTAGCAGGAGACACCAACTGATGGGCGAACGGGGTCACCCCCGCAGCAGCAAAACCTGAGTCTTGTCATCGGCTGAACCATCAAGCCGTCAGAATGCCTAGGAGCTGCCGCGCGACAACCATCAAGGCTCGGAACGAAAACGGTTCCCTCACGAAGCCGGATATAGGACCGCAGACCCGCTCTCACAGTTGTGAATCCCGCTTGCAAAACAGGGGGAGTCCATATATGACAAAGACGGCTGGAAGATTTAATCCAACCCCGCCAAGGGGTGTTTCTACGGGCATCCATGGCGAGAGACTGTTGGCCACCGCCCGCATGATTTCCACCAATTTCCCGACTAACACTACGATGACGGCTAAGAGGATGAGAAAACTCTCCCATTGACTGTGGCCTTGATGAAACCAACTATCTCTTGCATAGGATTTTGATCGACTCTCTGTGTTAATTCAGAGGAAGGGGAAAGCTCAACGTCAGGAAAGGCCATGTTGACCATTTTTCCTAAGGCGATCTTTTTTACTCCACCCAGTGCAGAACATCCCGGATGATCGACCACCGTGGAGTTTTCTTTTTCGCTCCCCTTCCCAGGATCCAATGTTCAAAGACGGTATCCAAAGTCCCATCCTGTTGTTTCAATTTCAGCCAGGCATTCACAACATCCGCAAAGTTCCGGTGACTTTGGGGCATAGGGTACACGAAGGGGATTTTGATGGGGTTGGGAAGAGGGACCGCCACCGTATAAGCCGGATAGATCAAGGTCCAGGCCGAACCGGCTTCGGCGACATACAGGAGAGCATCGATGTTTTTGCCGTCATCCTTGAAGAACTCACGAGGGGATTTGATGGGCATAAGGGTCGCCTTAGGCAGCAATTTTTGGGCAGCCGTTTGATAATACTGCGAATAAGCCGAGACTCCGATCTTCACATCAGGTAGCCTTTGGATTTTCTGCCACGAACTGAAGACTTCCCGATTATGATCTTTCACAAGGAAGGCTACCGTAGAATCCATGTATCCTTCAGAAAAAATCACTTGTTCGGCCATTCCCGGTCTGAGCGCCGATCCGGACATAACGATGTCGCAAATATTCGCGTTCAGATATTCCACAATCTTGCCCCGTTCCGGGAGTTGGAGAAATTCCACCTCCACTTGAAGGGTTTTGGCCAGCATGTGAGCCATTTCAATATCAAACCCGACGAGTCCGCCGGTTTCATTCCGGAATGCAAACGGCAGACTATCCCTGAAAAACCCGACTCGAAGCACCCCGCGTCTGCGGATCCCTTCCAGATCAACGCTTTCGGATGAGGTCAGGCTTTTCTCCTCTGGAGTCAATTCGCGAATCGTGTTCTTGGCAGGCTCGTACCTCAACGCCATTTCGACAAAGGCTTGATATTTGTTGTAATTGGGATCGATGGCATATGTGAAAAACAGGTGGGTTCCCCCCATGAGCACGACACCGACCAGGAAACAGACGGTCAGATAGCCCACCAATCTTCCCCAACGAACACGCAATTTTCCGGCCATGGCACAACTTCCCAGGAGTCCAAGCACCCACATGTGCATGGCGGCCGTCATGGTCCCCAACCGACCTGTGAAGACATCCACGGTCACAAACAGTTGAAACATGTCCGCAGGAATCCGGAACAGATCCAACAAAAAGGGTATCCCGATCATGGTGCCGCCGAAGAAACTCGCCAGACCCGACACCAAAAAACCCGGATATTGGACCAAGGACAAAGCCGACCCGGCAAACCATCCCGCAAAAGGGACGAAGGCCAGGCTGAGCAACAAACCGGAAGATGGAAAGGTATAGGAGGTCGGCACAATGACCTCAATGGCGGAAGTGGTTTCTTCATCGGCCAATTCCGCTTCTTCGAGCAGTTTCCGCCCCCCTTCCGTCAGCAGGGGAAGAATGATCATGGAATTCCCCGTCGCAAAGGCGGTCACGAGCGCCCCCCGAACCGACCGCAGAACTTTCATGTAGGGCAACGGAGTGAGGTTGGCCACCAGTGCCGGCAGGACCCAGAACGTGAGGAAGACCGCGGCAACCATCTGGGAAATGAGGAAGATCTGTAAACGTCCCAATTCCTCAAAATTTAAGGTTCCAGCCGCACTCGCGGCAATGGAAAATACCCCCACAGGGGCCAGTTTCATCACAAAGTCCGTCACTCTGGTCATGGCTTTCATAATGACCGACAGCACATCGAGCATGGGCTGTTTCTTTTCGATGCCGATCAACGCCACTCCCATCACGATACTAAACAGCACCACCGCCGGAACGATACTGTTGGCGAGAGAAAAAAACGGATTGGCCGGGATGTACAATTGGAGAAAATCGATCGGTTGAGTCTCTTCGATTAAGGAGGGGCTGAAAAACATCGCTGATGGCCACTGAGGGAATGTTAGGGGGAGGACGGCCACCACGGTCAGCGCTATCAGCCATAAGAGCACCAAAATTCCTCCCGCTTTCTTGCCCATTGAGATAGCCTCTTCATACGTCAGGCTCCCGAGCCCGGTCATCAGTGAGACCATCAAGAACGGCAGAATAGCCATCTGCAATAATTGGATGAAAATCTGACCGAAGACCGAGATCGGTTGAGTGGCTTCTCCGAAAAAAATTCCGGCAATAATTCCCAAGCCCATTCCCAGAAGAATTTTGGCGGAAAGGCTTAGACGTGGAGTGGTTTTAGCAGGGTTTGGCATGAGCCGAAGCGACGACCAACCGGGTGGCTAATTTCGCCTGGAATCTGTTCTTCATTTTTATCCTAGTCATACAACCAAAGTACAGTTTTGATTGGTATTCCGAACCTCCGAAGCCGTGAAGCCCCATCGAGCCACCACCGTCGGTGCGGGTCAACACTGGCGCGCCGGAGGCGAGGCCTCAACCCCGGCCTTGTCACCGGGACACAACAGCATGGATCACGAATCGAGAAGGTGCACACGGTAAACCAGGGGAGTGTTGAATAATTAAGATTAACAAGGACAAAATTGCCCAGGATTAGATTACTCATCAAAGGCTCCGGGTCGGTTCAAAAAAGCATGCCCTGAGTCTTCCCGAAGGGTTCGTCCAGCAAGGCCGCAGCCGTTTTTACGCGCGGAGCGTACGCTGAGTACGTGAGCACGGAAAAATGGCGAGAACGCCGCTGGCGACTTTTTTCAACAGACCCTTTGTCGTGAATCTGTGGCCAGCAGACTCACCTCCATTCCGGCCGGTCGCGAAACCATACCGTCTGCGCCGGACAGACCGTGTCGGTGACACTCGGGTTAGAGATTAACGGCTAAGAAGGATTTCCTCTACTTTGACCATGAGGATAGGGAAGACCATTAGACCCGGAAGCTATCAAAGGATGATTCTTGAGATTGCCGACTTTTTCCAACTCCCACAAGAATTCTATCCTGAAAATCTCTAAGACCTGTAGACGTCTCTACCGCCGATACAACCTCAAACACATGATCGTCTGTCCGATCGGAAATAGAAGCCAGATGCTGAGATCGCTTTTCCTTTTTTAATCGGTGAAGAGGGACTTGGGAAGTAACAGGGCTAATTGAATACGTAACGTCCAGTCGGCCCCCTCATCAGGACGCACCACATTGCTAAAGGCCAGGATATTTCCATTGAAGGGCAATTTGCCGATCCTAAACACTTTGCCGACCCCGCCTCCCACGGGAACTGTCCATTTATTCCCTTTGCCCTCCGCTTCCCAGTTGGCGGTAATGATGGGTGACGAGGTGAGGTACCATCCCTGTGGGAGGTTATAATTGACAAAATATTGAGCCAAAAATTGCCTGACGTGTTTGCGGTCGTCATTGCCCGCATACGACCAGATGTTATTGGCCAGGAGACCCACGACCCAAGGACCTTGCACAAAAAGTCCTACCCCGGTCGGTCCCGCAGCCCATTTCCGGGAACCCAACACTTCGTCCGTGGCGGTGGGGAATTGGAAAATAGGGCCAAGGCCCCAAATCAACCCTTCACTCTTTGCGGGTGAAAAGAATAAGGACATATTAATGTCTCCCACCCCCCACGTGTCGTCATTGGTGGTGCGAAGATCAGGTTGCTTGATGACGGGCATGATCGTCCGGGTAATGAGGTTCCACTCTCTGGTGAGATTCAAGGGAATTACCGGTTGAATATTTAACACGTTCTGAGTTCGATGGTTGGGCTCCAATCCGAAATTCATATTGTTCTGAAAAGGGATACTGATGAGATCTGCCACGGGATTTTGTGTCTGCTTGGCGAGGTTGGATTCATCATCCGCCATTGATAAAACCGGTATCACCAATAGGCTAAGTACGGTGATTCCGATGGTGATGATCGTTCTCCAGGATGGAATATTATAAAACGGCCCCATTATCCATACCCTCCCATTTACCAGAAAAACACTGTTGGTTGCGATCTTACAATCCTGAACCGCATTCCAAGCCTTTCACGGAATCACACCTTTGTTATCACTGAACTTTTGCTAAATCGCCAGGCTTGTACTTGCAGTCGAAGAATGTCTGAGTCGGCCCATAGAAACGGAACAGCGCGAACCAGCCCTTGCCCGAAACGGCCTTAAGAAAGTTCTTCGAATTTTGGTCTTGCCCTTTTCGTGGATAGGTTAAAAAAGAGTGAATTATGAGTTAGCAATAATACCTTGCAAAAAACGCGCTACAAATTGAAGGCATTTTGGAATGTCTGTTATAGATCGCTCGCGAATATTAAACTAACCCATATCTGCTACCAGCCAGAAGGCGACCTTCCTAGTTTTCTTATGTAGGTCTCAGATGCCGCAACTTCGAACTATCGTAACTCCTCGGTTCAGCGGTGGCGCGAAGCACCATCCACTGCAACCAGTTGTTAGGTACCATCCAGGGTTGGGGGAGGATCACCACTTCATCATCATGCGCTTGGCTTCGGTTTCGATGTTCACGTAGGGCTCGCCCTTGACCGATACTGCAACGCCCTGGATCTTACCGCCGGTGAATTTACCCGGAGCCCTGTACATCGCGCTCACCGCGTCTTCGCTGTCGTATCCTACGCAGAGGCCTTCACCGGAGAAGCTGAACTTGCCCGGCTGAGTGCGCATCTTGCCGGACGCCACCACCTTGTCGTCGATATAGAGTTTGGTCTCACCAAGGGACTCGCCATGTTTGCCTTGGCCTGTCTTCTCGAACTCCATACCCAGCGTGTATTTACCCGGTTTCAGTGTCTTGTTGGACTCGAACACCTGCTCCGGCTTGATGCCAAGGAAGTTGTACACGTAGTAGAGTTTCTTGTCCTTGATGAACAGCGCATGGCCGCCGAAGCGTGAGCCCATAGCAAAGATCACGCCTTCGGTTTTGTCGGTGATCTCGACGTTGGCAAGGATCTTGTAGGAACGCCCGCGCACGTTGACAGCCACGCCTTCGGGTACAGGTTCCGTATCCGGATAATATTTGTAGGTGTCGCGGGGAGGTTCCCCGGTGGGGCGCGGGGTTGTTATAATTTCTACAGCAAGGCGATCATCGAGTGGCAGCACGTTGTTCTGTTTTGCCTGTTCCATCCAGAGCTCTTTGAGCTCCTTCAGCTTGTCCGGGTATTTGTCGGCGAGGTTTTTCGACTGCGAGCGGTCCTCCTCCATGTTGTAGAGCTCCCATTTGTCCTTGTCGAAGTGGCCCTTGCCGCCCAGCGGTACGTGCACGGAGGTCGCGTGCCAGCCGTCCTTCCAGATGCCCCGTGTGCCGAACATCTCGTAGATCTGGACATGCTTATGCGTCGGGTCGTCCGGTTTGGCATCAAACGTGTAAGCCATGGAAACACCGTAGACCGGGTACTGCTTCACGCCGTGATTGAACTCCGGCATTTTGAGGCCGGTGATTTCAAGCAAGGTCGGCACGATATCCGTTGAATGGTGGTACTGGTGGCGCAGCTCGCCCCGTGCCTTGATGCCCTTGGGCCAGCTGATCACCAGCGGATCCGCGGTACCCCCCTCGTACCCCGAGTAGCGCTTGAAGAATTTGTAGGGCGCCGAGAATGCCGCGGCCCAGCCAGTGGGAAAGTGTTGGTAGGTATCAGGGCCACCCAGCTTGTCTATGTACTTCATGTTGTCTTCGAGACTGTCCGGAAAGCTATTGAAAAACTTGTTCTCGTTCACCGAACCATTGGGCGAGCCCTCTCCTGAGGTGCCGTTGTCGGCCGCATAGATGATGAGGGTGTTTTCGTACTGGCCTGATTCCTTCAGGTAGTCGATGACACGGCCGATCTGATGGTCCGTGTAGGAGGAATAGGCCGCCCAGACCTCTGCCATGCGGTTGAAGAGCTGCTTTTCCTGGTCGTTCAGGGAATCCCAGGGACGTACGTAATCCAAGGCGTTGGCCACGTCTTTCGGAAGAGGATTGACGGCGGTGTTGACGGTATTTTCGGGGATGATGCCTTTCTCCTTCATGCGCTTGGTTACCCATTCGCGATAGGCGTCGTACCCGTCGTCGAATTTGCCCTTGTATTTCGCTATCCATTCCTCGGGGGCCTGGTGGGGGGCATGGTTGGCGCCAGGATTGAACCACATGAAGAAGGGCCTGGATGGGTTGGAGGCGTTCTTGTTACGGAGCATCTCGATTGCCTGATCAGCGAGGTCCTTGGACAGGTGGTAGCCTTCCTCAGGCGTGTACGGTGGGTCGATGAAATCGTTGTCCTTGGTCAGGAACGGATACCACTGGTTGGTCTCGCCGCCGAGAAAGCCGTAGAAGCGGTCCCACCCCTTCTGCAGCGGCCACTCGCCGCGATACGCGCCCGGCGCCACGTCAACTTCCGGCACATTGTGGTTCTTGCCGAGCCACAAGGTGGCATAGCCATTGGCCTGCAACACTTCTGCAATGGTCGTGACCTCTTTGGGAAATCGGGTACTGTAGCCCGGGAATCCCTCCGCACCTTCGGCGACATTGGCATACCCGTTGATCCAATGGGTGCGGCCGGTCAGTAGCGTGGAGCGTGTCGGCGAGCACAGAGAGGTGGTATGCCAATTGGTGTAGGTCAACCCATCGGCGGCGAGTTTGTCGAGTGTCGGCATGCTGATGGCGCCGCCATAGGGTGACCAGGCCGCTTGCCCCGTGTCGTCGTACAGGATGAAGAGGATGTTCGGCGCGCCTTCAGGAGCTTTTGGGGGAAGGAAGGGCGTCCAATCCGGTTTGGAATTGCGGGTATCCAGTTCAATCTTGCCCTTGAAGCCGCGCATGAAGTCAACTTCGTCACTGGCTTTAGCAGCGGAATAAAAGCAACTCGAGCTAAATGCCGCCACAATTATATATAGAGCGAGCAAAGTGGTGAAACAGTTGTTTTTCGGCATTGATTTCATGTTTGATACTTCCTTTTCATTTTTTAATCGACCACTCGTCACCTTTCCGGGTTGCTCACGGACATATAGGAATCTCCCGGACAGCCGGATTCAGATCAACCACCCGCTGTCTCGGCGGGCGGATGCGCCTCGAGCGGCTTTTTCGAAGCCTTTGCCGGCTCTTTCGGCGCGGTGCCGGGCATCATCTCGAAAGTGGGCGTGAAGGTCGTCATTGCGGCGCGTATGGCATCGAAGCCCTTGCGGTCGCCCTCGAACTTGGCCTTTCCACCCTTGAGCAGATCATCGAATGTGGCCTCACCGATCATCACCTTCTCCAGTTCGATGCGGTCGACGGTGATGGTCAGATTGGGCTCTTTTGCCTGATGGCCCACGATGCTGGTCAGCACCGAGTTGCTCAGTTCGACGACAAACTTTTCATCGTTGTCCGGGGTGACCAGGTTGATGACATAATCCGTCCCGGCGACCTTTTGACTGTCCATGTTGATGGCCAAAGCATTCAGCCAGAGCTCGGTCGACATGCTCCTGATGGTGTCAGGACCGGTCGTCGATGGCGTTGTACCGGCGGGCAAACGGTTTCGCAGCTCATACGCCGCACCAAGAAAGCTATTGCGAACGCTCGGGCTTTCCTTCTGGTACCCGATCTGCTCAAAAACGTCGGCCAGTAAGTCCTTGCCGGCAGTATTGTCGGGTTCCGCATAGACCAGCTTGTTCAGGATCTCCATCGCCGCGAAGTATTGGCCCTTGTCGTAAAGCTCCTTGCCCTTGGCCATAATCTTTTTCGAACCGCCCATCATCTCCACATACAACGGCGCGGAATCCCTTGGCGACAAGGGCATGAGCGTGGCCGGGTTAGCGTCCCAGTATCCGAGATAGCGGTTCATTACGGCACGGCTGTTGTGTTCTTCCGAGCCGTGGTAGCTGTGTGCCGCCCATTGTTGCCTGAGACTGTCGGGGAGCTTGTAGACGTTGTGGATCTCGCTGATAGTCACACCCTGATTGGCCTGATGCAGGACCTCGTTGTTCAAATGGGCGTAAACGTCACGCTGGGTGCGCATGACTTCCTGAATACGGTCATTACCCCAGCGCGGCCAGGAGTGCGCCGAAAACATCACTTCTGCCTCCTGCCCGTAGCGATACAGAGACACATTGATCTGTTTCGACCACTCCAGCGCATCGCGCACCAGAGCGCCGCGCAGGGTATAGATGTTGTGAATGGTGCCTGTGATATTCTCCGCAGCCCAGAATGTCTTCAGATCAGGAAACCAGGTGTTCATCTCGGCGGGCGCTTCGGTGCCCGGCGTGTTCTGGAACTCCATCCGTACGCCATCGACGGTCACTTCTTCAAAGTCCTTCACGATGTACCGTGTCGGCTCGATCAGGCCGAGCGTCCCCGAGGCGGTGTTCTTCCCGATTGCTTGGTCAACATGGCCAAAGGGGCTGCGCGGCAGCAGGACGCCGTACTGGAAGAACATCCGGCGGTTCATGGCATTGCCGGCGTAGACATTCTCGGCAATAGCGTGTTCCATGAAGCCCACCGGGGCAATGACCGGCACCTTGCCGCTTTTCACGTCCGCCTCGTCCACCACGCCGCGGACCCCACCGAAGTGGTCGGCATGCGAATGTGAATAGATCACAGCCACCACCGGACGTTTTTCAACGTTCTCGTTGATAAAGTCCAAGGCCGCTTTAGCGGTTTCCTTGCAGGTTAGCGGATCGATGACGATCCAGCCGGTATCACCCTTAATAAAACTAATGTTGGACAGGTCGTAACCTCGCACCTGGTAGATCTTGTCAGGTACCACCTCGTAGAGACCGTAGGCCATGTTAATGACCGCCTGCCGTTGCAGAGAAGGGTGGATCGAGTCAAATTGCTTGTCCTGCAGCAGCCATCCGTAGCTGGCCATATCCCAGGCAATATGCCCATCCTCGGCCTTGATCTGTTCGTAATCCGGCGCGGCAATGAAGCCCTTCTTGGCCTCCTCGAGATCGCGCTTATCAGCAAAAGGCAGCGTGGCTCGCAATTCCTTCTGCAGCTCGATCGTGTACTCCGAAGGCATCTTGCCCTTCGGGTCGAAGTGTTTCGGTGGGTCCGATGTCACGATGCCGCTCCCACCATAAGAAGCGGTCCCTGTGGTCAACCACAAAATGGCAAAAATACCTGACCAAATGGTATGGGAATTTCCTTTCCGCATTTATCGCCTCCTATTCAAGTTAAAGAAGTTGGTGGTTGTTTCAACTAGCGACCCGATAGCTCCATAGAACCCGGTTGCCTCAAACAAAACCCTCTTTGAGCAAATGTGAAGATTTATCTATGTCATCCCACCTATCAAAATGCATACCCTCAGAGTGAATGCCAACTGACAACTGTGAAAATTTTACTTTTACCAGAGAAATAATAATTCCTTGTTGGTCTTTCGGAATACTTTTGGGTTGGTGGTTGTTGGGATTGCCCTAAAATTCTACAAACCAGGAAATTATTTATGAGGCGAAAAGCCACAGACCCCTTGGTCAACATCAGGTTTTGTTAGCCTGAATCAAAGTGAGTTTTTGGGGCCTTTCCTCTTTCGGAGGAGAAAGGAGAAGTTGCTATAAAACAGACACCATTTTCGGTGGACCATTTGTTAGGCACAGAACCATTTGGAGTTCCTTCGGTTTGAGGGTAAGCATGTCGCTGCCTTCGCTGAAATACTGCGAATGGGCTTTTCACCCGCAATGATCAAAGCCTCTCAAGTGTCTCCCGTTTTTGTGTCCCCGGTTCCTCATTTACTCATCAATTCTAGACCTTTGTAACCCTAGAGTTGTTCCACTTCTACATCTGCCTCAAGTTGGGCAGGACTCCGCTGGTCGATCAAGGAATGCGGCCATTGACGATTGTAAAGGATCTCGATGTATTGGAAAATATCAACGGGCACTTCCAGCCGGCTCCGATAGTGCCGCCGATGCACGCGCTCCAGTTTCAGCGTGGCAAAGAACCTTTCCGCCACGGCCTTATCAAAACCATTCCCTGTTCCACTTATGCTACAGGTGATGCCATGATCTTTGAGGGCCTTCTCAAAATCGAGGCTGGCATATTGACTGCCACGATCTGAATGGGTCTGTTGAAAAAAGCCGCCAGCGGCGTTCTCGCCATTTTCCCGTGCTCACGTACTACGCGTACGCTCCGCGCGTAAAAACGGCTGCGGCCTTGCTGGACGGACTTTTTTGAACCGACCCGGAGCCTTTGATGAGAAATCTAATCCTGGGCAAATTTGTCCTTGAACATCCTTATTATTCAACACTCCCTGAATGATGAATGAGGCCCGATGCTGGAGTCCGTCGGCCTATTGCCATATCTGTGCCTTTAACACCAGCTCCCGTTGGAGTCGCGTACTCGTCGCCCACCCCACCACTTTCCGGGAATAGAGATCGAGAATGACGGCCACATAGAGGCAGACCTCTCCTGTGGGGACATAGGTAATGTCACTTGCTCACCGTTGTTTCGGGGCAGTCCTTTTAAAATCTTGGTTCAGCCGATTTGGCGCACCGGATCCCTGTGCAAACATGCTGTCCAATGCATCAGAATGTCTCTCGAAACCGTTCTCAGTCATTCAGGCATAGATCTACTCTTGATGGCATCCGGTTTGTTGATTGTGGTTCCATAGGTATGTCAATCTTCCTGAATCCTCTGGGTAATTTATCAATGTGGCGCCGATTTTGTTAGAAGTTTCTCTAAGAGCCTGGAGAACAAACCTTTCCCTGCACGCTGACCATATGAATCAGGTAATTTTTTTTCGCCGGATAAGGTACGTTGGTTTTTTCCTGGGAGCGTTCCTGATTGTTGCCACTGGAGCTTGGGGCACCTGCGCCGTATATTTTGACGGGCCGGAAGATGACACGCTCCGGACGCTCCTGGCTTCAGGCTTTGCCGTTGCCGGCCTGGCGGCGCTGGCGGGGTATTGCATACGGCGATTTCGATGGTTGGCCACCGGGTCCTATCTCAGCCTGTTTGTCGTGCTCCTTGTCTGGTGGAGCATGATCGAGCCGTCCAATGATCGCCGGTGGCAACCGGAAGTGGCGGTGCTTCCCTATGCCACCTTCGATGGAAATTTGATCACCGTCCACAATATTCGAAACTTTGACTATCGCACCGAAACCGACTTTACCCCCTCCTATTACGACCGCACCTACGATCTCAATAAACTGGATTTCGCGGATCTGGTGGCTGCCTATTGGATGGGGCCGGAGATCGCGCATATTTTTCTTACGTTCGGGTTTGGTGATGACCACCTGGCCATTTCCATCGAGGCCCGGAAGGAAGCCACGGAAGGCTATTCGTCAATCAAAGGATTTTTTAAACAGTACGAGCTGATCTATATTGTGGGTGACGAACGGGACCTGATCCGGGTCCGGACGAATTATCGAAAAGATCCACCCGAAGACGTGTATCTGTATCCATTGGTCGGATCACCTGAAAACCTCAAGCGGGTGTTTCTAGATTACATGAACACCATCAACCAACTGCGCGAACGGCCGAAGTTCTATAATACGCTCACCGCCAACTGCACGAACGTCATTTGGATGCACACGCGTTTGAACCCCGGCCATGTGCCCTTTTCCTGGAAGATCCTGTTAAGCGGGTACACGCCTGCCTATCTCCATGAGCAGGGAAAGCTGGGCACCGGTTTTTCCTTCGAAGAATTGCAGCGTCGTTCCCACATCAATGAGTTAGCATTACACGCCGATCAGGCTCCTGATTTTTCCAGGCGCATCCGTGCCCATCTTCTCTCTCCCTGATCTCCGTACCCGGGCTTCTGACCGGTTTTCGCGCCGCGGCCATTGTGCGCTGTCGCTTTTACCCGTATGGGTCTGTTGAAAAAAGCCGCCAGCGGCGTTCTCGCCATTTTTCCGTACTCACGTATTCCGCATACGCTCCGCGTGTAAAAATGGCTGCGGCCTTGCTGGACGGACCCTTCGGGAAGACTCAGGGCATGCTTTTTTGAGCCGACCCGCAGCCTTTGATGGGTCACCTCATCCTGGGCAAAATTGTGCGTGAACATCCTCATTATTCAACACTCCCCGTATCGAAGGTCAGGATGAATGGACTTACCTTAAGCATTTACTTTAATTAATGCCTTTGCTACGCTTGTTGCCGCAAATTCAGGCGAAGATATGAGGGTGGACCGTTCTATTGCTTCGCATTCATCATCTACTTACAACCAAGGGGTGTGACTTTATGAAGCCGTTCATCATGTTTGTTGTGGCCACAGCTATCACGTGTGTGACTCCAGCATTTGCGGAGAATGCACAAATCACCAATATGCAAATTCTGATCGATAAGGTCAAAGCCGATAAAAAACTGCTCATCGCCAGCAATATGGATTTGACTGACAAAGAATCAAAGGATTTCTGGCCGCTGTATGATGGGTATCAAAAAGAACTCGAGCATTTAAACCAACATTTGGGCGGACTTATCAATGAATATGCGGATGCCTACAATAAAGGGTCCGTGCCCGATGAAGTGGCCAAAGATCTCATCAATGAATCAATCAAAACCGAAGGAGCGGAAGTTAAAATGCGGAGAGAGTATGCCGAAAAACTCAGCAAAGTGCTGCCCGCTCATAAAGTTGCGCGCTACCTGCAAATGGAGAATAAAATCCGGGCTGCGATCAAGTTTGACCTGGCTGCGAATATTCCGTTAATGGATTAGTCGAGTATTCAGCCATGTTTTTTAATCTTTCCCTCAGCAGGATAGTATAGTATGGATCCCTCGGTGTTGTGCCGACCGGACCGGCTCGCTCCTCATGGATGGATGGGGCGAGTCGATGATCCGGGTGTAGTCATGTGTAAACCAATCCCGGATAGTCCTGGACACAAAATTTGTCGAAAGCAGTCTTTACCCGATTTTCTGAAAAGAATGGCTATGGACGATGACAAGTGTGCAAGCTAACTGCCGATGGTTTTTCGTAATCCTCACCGCCGCCATTCTGGCCGGCTGTCAAACCCCCGTGGGTGTGGCCCGGGTCGATTCTGAGGCCGTTAGCCACCAATTGACCAAAAACGTGATTTCTTCAGGGGAACTCAGTCCCTATACCGAAAACGTCCTCCGTGTCACCGACCTGACCGACGCCTATTTTGATCATCCCCGTCAGGCATTGAACCAATTGCACCAGTTCTTCCTCGGCGAAGACCAACGGAAAGGCTACGTGGCGTTCGCGCTTGCTGAATTGTCTTTTTTGTATGCCCAAAAATCCAATCAACCGTCCTATTATCTGGCGGCGGCGTTGTATGCGTATCTGTATTTGTTTCCCGAAACTGCAACCCAATCTCTCAACCCGTTAGATCCCAGGGGGCGGATTGCGGCTGATGTGTATAATCGGGGCCTGACTTCAGCGTTTATTGCCAAGGATCGTTCCCTCATGAATCTGGAATCCGGGACCTATACCCTCCCGTTCGGAACCCTCCAGGTGGTGCTTCCGGAAAATCGGCTCGAGTGGGAAAACCGGAAGCTCACCAATTTCATTCCCGTCGCCGAGTTGGAAGTCCGTGGGTTACAAAACCGGTATCGGCAAGCCGGAATCGGAGTTCCCTTAGCGGCCGATCAAATTCCCTTAGGTCAAGAGGAAGGCTTGCAGATTGCCAAAGGCAAAATGCCCGTCACGGCCTTCATGCGGTTCTCCAACCTTCTTCAACAATTGAGAACCGATTCCATTCAGGGAGACTGGGAACTCTACAACGCTTATGACCAGAAGACTGTCAATATCCATGGAAGGGATGTGCCGTTGGAAATTGAGTTCACCTCGTCTCTGGCGGCCAGTCTGGCCGAATCCTCAGTCTGGGAACGGGAACTGAAGGGGTTTTTCATGGGTGATTCGGTTGCGTTGCAGTCAGGAGAATTAACGGCTCTTGAGCCCTACCGGCCGGGGCGCATTCCGGTTGTTTTTGTCCATGGGACAGCCTCCGGCCCTGGAAGGTGGGCCGACATGACCAATGATTTGATCATCGATCCCTCCATTCGCAGTCGTTTTCAATTTTGGTATTTTACGTATGACACAGGAAATCCGATTTTGTACTCTGCGGCGTTGTTTCGGGAACTCCTGCAAAAGACCGTGGACCACCTGCGACAGAAATATCAAGACCCCGCCCTCGATGCCATGGTCCTGATCGGGCACAGTCAAGGAGGATTGCTCGCGAAACTGACGGCGGTCAACACCGGAAATTCCTTTTGGGATGCCATCAGTAACTCTCCACTTGAGGACATGAAGGTCTCAAGCCAAACCCGTGATCTCCTGCAAAGAAGTTTGTTTATTGACTCCCTTCCATTTGTCAATCGCCTCGTCTTTATCGCCACGCCACAACATGGGAGTTATGTGGCCGGAAGCTGGGGGGCACATCAATTGGCCAAGTTCGTCAAGCTGCCGGGCCGGTTGATGTCAGGCATTACCGATCTCATGACTCTCAAAATGGATACGCTCAAGTTGAAAATCCAAGGGAAAAATTTGGGAAGTGTGTCTGCCATGGAACCGGGAAGCCCCCTCATGACGATCCTGCCACAGACGCCTCTGGCTCCCGGAGTTTTCGGGCACTCCATTATTGCGGTGGAGGGTGACGGCCCACTTGAGGAATTGAACGATGGGGTTGTGGCCTATCAGAGTGCACACGTGGACGGGATGGAGTCGGAATTCATCGTCCGGTCCGGCCATTCCTGTCAATCGAATACTCATACGATTCAGGAAGTCAGACGGATTTTATTGCTGCATGCCATGGAAACATGCAAGACCCATGGCCTTTGCGCCTGATGTATGGTGCCGGGAGGGATTGGGAAGATTGTCGGTATGATGGGATGTTCCGACATCCCGGCGGCTTCTTGAATCAACACTGTTTGAGTGGGTTGATGCGTGCGGAGTTTTTCAGTTGACGGTACGGGACACCATGCGAAGCCTACCTGTTTTTCCTCGTATTTTTTGAATGCTGAGAGAGCTATAATCCCGATTAAGAATGCTGTCGTTTTCAATCATCTTATCAATCTTAAGAGAGGGGAGATGTGTGATGCTTCGCTTACCATTACATGTAATGCTCATCCTGTTGGTGGGTGTATCGGGTTGTGCCAGCACCCAGCAAACTCGGAGCGTGGACAAATCAGGATTTCTCGAAGACTATTCCATGTTAAAAGAAGGGGAAAAGGACGAAAGCCTTCTGATCTATAAAAATCCTCAAGCCGATTGGAAGAAATATCAGAAAATCATTCTTGATCCCGTGACCCTCTGGGTCGGCAAGGACTCCCAATTGGAAGATGTTTCCGCCGAAGATCGTCAACGGATGGCGGATCTCTTCTGGGTCAAGTTGCATGAAGCGTTAAAAACCGATTATGAAATCGTGAATTCACCCGGTCCGGATGTCATGCGTATTCAGGCCGCCATTACGGAAGCCGAAACCTCCAATCCCGTTTTGGATACGGTTTCAAGCATCGTGCCCCAGTTAAGAGTCTTAACCGGGATAAAAGGTTTCGCAACAGGCGTTTCCGGTTTTACGGGGTCGGCCAGTGTGGAGTTGAAGGTCACAGATTCCTCGGACAAAACTCTCTTGGCCGCTTCGGTGGATCGCCGGGGAGGGACGAAAAGTCTGAGCGGAGTCACCAATTCGTGGCACGATGTCGAGGAAGCCTACCGGTATTGGGCCGAGAAAATACGCTGGCGGGCATGCCTGCTGCGAGGTGGAGAAAATTGTGTGGAGCCGGAGGCGTAAGGGACAGGCATTCCCAACACGATCCGGTCAAATAATCATTGCGTGATTCACTGACAAGGAGATGACGATGAAAGTTGTGCCCTGGTGGTCCGGTTGCGTACTCCTCATCCTGGCGTCCTGTGGCGGAGGGAATCTCCAACATATGGATGCCACACCGTATGCTCAAATGATCGAGCGTCCTAACGGGGAGTGTCCGCATTCCAAGATTGAACAAGGTCTTGTCAACAAGCATCCGGATGCGACCATCATGGTGACCGTTGCCGAGATCACAGGAGACAAGGTGGTCACGACCACTCAAATACCTGTCAAAGCCAATGAAACGGTGTATCTCGGTTGCGCCGTCCTGCCGTCCGGCAAGGAAGCGGCTCGCAAAATTCTCGACGTCCAATTTGAATAAGGGGATTCAGGGTCATGCTCGAACGGTGGCCCTGAACATTCCGGGAAGGCATCCTTCACATAAGGAAGAATTATGAATGCGTGGTTTGCGGTGAAACTCCGATGGCATATGCCGAGTCTCTTCTTGGTGGGGACATTGCTCCTGCCCGCATGGGCGCAAGCCGGAGGACTCTTTTTGACCGAGATCGGGACTCCGGACGTGGGACTTGCCGGAGCGGGATGGGCGGCCCGCGCCCAGGATGCCTCAACCTTATTTAAAAATCCCGCCGGCATGACCTTCCTGGAGGGTGCGCAATTTCAGGGTGGTGCTCAACTATTATATGGCGATATTGGATTCACCTCCGACGGCAAATCCACCCCGTCAGGCGGCGGTGGCGGGAATCCCATCGATGTGTTTCCCGGAGCCAGCGGATTTTACGTGCATCCCCTGGGAGATGACTGGAGAGTGGGCTTTGGCATATTTTCCAATTTCGGGCTTGGCTTGAAATACACGGGGGAATGGGTCGGTCGCTATTATGTGAAGGACGCGCTGCTGGCCGGAGTCAGTTTCATGCCCACTGCAAGCTATCGGGTGAATGAATACCTGTCTGTCGGCGGAGGGGTCAACGTGATGCTGGGCGCCGTCAAACAAACTGTGGGTATCAACAATCTCGGCACTACCAACGACGGGCAAATGCAAATCAAAGATCAGGCGGTCGGGGTTGGCGGCAATATCGGCGTCATGTTCACGCCGATCCGAGGGACCCGGTTCGGCCTGACGTATCAATCGCCCATTGACTTGAATTTTTCCGATAAGCCGAATTTTTCGAATCTTGGTCCCATCGGGACCACCTTGAAGAATAACGGTCTGCTGAATAAGAAGCTCGATGTGGGCATCACCGTCCCCCAATCGCTGATGTTTAGCGCCTACCACGACCTCAGCAGGCAATGGGCGATCATGGGTGACTTTGGATGGCAGGACTGGTCTGAATTCGGGAAGGTGGATATCGGCGTGGATACGGCGAATCCCACAAACCTCGTCGCCAACCTGAACTATCAGGATACCTGGCATGTGGCGTTTGGGACCCAATATCGTCTGAATCCGGCTTGGGTACTCTCAACGGGGTTTGCCTATGATAGTTCCATGGTGAAGGATAAGGATCGCACCCTCAGCGTCCCGGTTGGCGAAACCTATAAGTTCGGGTTTGGGGCGCTTTGGCAAACGACACCGACCCTTAATCTTGGTTTTTCCTATGACCTGACCTGGATAGGAGATATGCCGGTTGATCAGAATCGTGGACCCCTGTCCGGCCGGGTGTCCGGTGACTTTAAAAACACCAGCCTTCACTTTTTTGCATTGACCGTTACCTGGGGAAAAGGGGTGAAGATGGGGCCGGGAGGAGCCTAATGCCACAGTCCTTTCGATGCGCATTTGTAGTCGATGAACGTTCCATCGTTCCAAAGCCACCGTTCCCTCCGATGAAAAACAGACGAGCACTCTTTGGCTGTTGAAAAACTCACAATTCGTCTGAGAGCCTATCGGCATCAATAATTTTACGATCATTCGCGGGCCAAGCAGGATGTTCGAAAAGGCCCGTCCGGTCCTGTCCGGAGGGGTCTCGAAGAAAAGGCCGCAGCCGTTTTTACGCGCGGAGCGTACGCGTCGTACGTGAGCACGGAAAAATGGCGAGAACGCCGCTGGCGGCTTTTTTCAACAGACCCATTCAGAAAGTCCTTCTTAGGCGCCCGCTGTGCCAAACCGGAGCCGGGAAAGCTCACGCCGCGCTCACCATTCTGGGTTTATCAGTAGAAAGAAAATCTGCGTTGGACGCGGCGTGTGTCGAATGTGAGTCAACATGGCAGATTGTTCTCCAACTCACGGTTGAAAAATTTCCAGGTTTCCTGGTGAAGCCGGTTGTTTGAACAGGGGAATGGAGGATGACGAAAGTTAGCCATTTTCGCTATCCCTTGGATATAGTGGGAGAATTGAAAACGACTGTGAGGAAAAAATGGATTGTCCCCATAGAGAGCCAAGCTTAAGGAGATAAGATGTCAGGTCGACCATACGCCCCTATTGTTTTCATCCTGCTTCTCACGATTATCGTTGGGGGTTGCGCCTTCTTTGTGGGAATACAGCTGGATCAACGGTTCGGGCCTTCCTCCCCGCAAAACCGTTTGACGAAAACAACCGAGGTGACAACAGTCAGTTATGAGCAGGATGTGAAACCGATTCTGGAGGCCCGATGTATCGTGTGTCATGGGTGTTATGATGCCCCCTGTCAACTCAATCTCAGTGCCCATGAAGGGATTGAACGCGGTGCCAATAAAGAGCTGGTCTATAACCCTGGTCGATTATTGGCCATGGAACCCACCCGGCTTTTTGTCGATGCGCAAACACCATCCGGATGGCGGGAGAAACAGTTTTTCCCGGTGTTGAATGAACGGGTACAAACACAAGAGGCCAATCTCCAAGGGAGCCTGATGGCGAAAATGTTACTCCTGAAACAACAGCACCCCCTTCCCCCAGTCAGCCCGCTACCAGCCAGTTTTGATTTCGGCATCGAGCGGGCTCAATATTGCCCAACGATGCCGGAGTTTGAAGCTTTTGCGCGCAACAACCCTTTATGGGGGATGCCCTATGGACTGCCCGGTTTAAATGAACAGGAACATGCCACAGTGATGACGTGGTTGGCCGAGGGCGCAGTCGATGAAGCCTCAGCTCCGGTGAGAGCAAGTGCCCGTTCAGCCATTTCGGAATGGGAAACGTTTTTGAATGGCGAGACACCCAAAGAACAATTAATGAGCCGGTACCTTTACGAGCATCTCTTCCTGGCCCATCTTTATTTTGATGACCTTGCACCTCAACAGTTCTTTCGTCTCGTACGATCCACCACCCCTCCTGGTGAAGTCATTCATCTCATTGCGACCCGACGGCCTTACGATGACCCAAAAGTCGATCGTATCTATTATCGCTTTGAGCCGGTTCGAACCACGATTTTGGCCAAAACCCACATGCCGTATTTGCTGAATCAGGAGCGGCTGTCCCGTTATCGCACCCTCTTTTTAGAACCGGCGTACGAGGTGCAGGCCTTACCGTCTTATAATCCGGAGGCATCGGCCAACCCTTTTGAGACGTTCAAATCGATTCCGGTGAAATCCCGGTATCGTTTTTTGCTCGATGAAGCCCGGTTTACCCTGATGAACTTCATCAAGGGGCCTGTCTGTCGAGGACAGGTGGCACTCAATGTGATTAATGAGCGCTTCTGGATTGTTTTTTCAAGCCCCGAGAGCCCGACCCTTACCCATGCCGCCCAATTCCTTGAAAAAGAAGAGCAGAATCTTCGGATGCCTATCGTCGAGCAGAGCAACGCGACACCCCTCAGGACCTGGCTGAAATATTCTCAATTAGAAAAGAATTATATAGCCGGAAAAATCGACTTTATTAAACAACACCTTCCGACGCCGGAAGACATTTCCCTCGACCTGATTTGGGATGGTGACGGGCAGAATGACAATGCGGCGCTCACCGTGTTTCGACATCTGGATAATGCGACCGTCGTAAAAGGTTTTGTTGGCGAGGAGCCCAAGACGCTGGTGTTGCTTGGCTATCCGTTGCTTGAGCGCATTCATTACTTGCTGGTTGCAGGCTATGACATTTATGGCAATATCGGACACCAGTTAAATTCCCGTTTGTATATGGACTTTTTACGAATGGAGGCTGAACTTGATTTTCTCACTCTGCTCCCGGAACGTACCCGAACCCAAGAATGGCAGTACTGGTATCGGGACGCCGGGGAGAAGGTCGAAGATTTTGGGAAGATGTATTTCACCAGCGTCAATCGGCAGACAGGCATTCCGTATCGCACGGCAGACCATAAATTGGAATTGATCGGGATGTTACGCGAACGCCTCGCGCCGGTATTACATGCGCCGTATGCGATAGAGAAGTCCGGCAATAGGCACGTCCGTCAACAACTGGAAAAGTTAGCGCACCTGCAAGGCAAAGCGGTGTCCTGGTTGCCGCAAAACGCCATCTTATCCATCAGTGGGTCCCCTGATCAGGTGGTGACCCTCATCCATGATAACGGCCTGAGCAATGTGTCCCATCTGCTCTTCGAACAAGAACGGCGTTTGCCCGAAGAAGATACGTTAACGGTGGTGCGAGGGTTTTTGGGCGCCTATCCCAACGCCTTTTACCATGTCGATGAATCAAAACTGGAAGAGTTTGTCGGTGCCGTGGAACGCCTCGGGAGTGAGGAGGATTATCAATCGTTGCTCAGTCGTTTTGGTGTCAGACGAAGTGATCCTGATTTCTGGAAGCATAGTGATGTTATTCAGGCGGCCTATCAGCACGAGTCTCCTATTGAAGCAGGCCTCCTGGATTATAATCGTCTGGAAAATAGGTGATATGGGTACGAATGAAAAATAACTTCTGATTATTGAATGGCTTTCTGATACTCTCGTAGTCCGCGTTCCTCGTCTAAACGCTGTCGAAGTTTCTTGCCCCAATAGTCAAATATCTCCAGCACCGGTCCCAAGGAATCTTTATCGCGGGTCAGGAGAATCTCCGGGCTCATCCGTTTTTCCATATACGCCACCAGTCGTTCCTGGGTCTGAGTATCCAATATTTCGACCTCAATGGCCGCTTCTCCCTCCAGGGCATTCATGCCGTAAATCTTTTCGCCAGCCCGGATCAGAAGATCATTGGCCAGCGGAAGGATCTGGTCCGGCGTGGACACTGACGGGCGTTCCAACAACACGTCCGTCAGGGCCGCGCGAAGCCGCAGGACTCCTGGACCCGGATCTTTCACAATCACATAGCCCCCCGCCAGTGCCCGGGTCATGCTTTCCTGGAATCCCAGAGCCAGTTTCCAGGCCGTTAAGGCATCAAGACCGCCATACTCAGAATGTTGACTGGGCCAGATCACCAGAGGATCCAGAATAATGTGGGTGTATTCTTTGAAATTGACACCCGGCTTCCGGTAACTCCAGGCACCGCTGTCATCCGGCGAGGGACGAAGGCTGGTGTAATCGGTTAAAAACCCGGAAAAATTTAACGGCTCGTTTTTGGGAGCACATCCGGAGAGGCTGATGATCACGGACAGGAGCAGACTCAGCGCCGGTATTTGCGGAAAAGGGTGCATCACGGTATCCTCAATTTTTTGAGATCGAAAGTTGACGAGTATATCCCGTCTGCTCCATAAAGGCCATATCACGGCCGCACTTCAACGTACCTCCATTTGAAAAAGAGGGTGTCCCATGATGAGAGCATGGCTTGTGGTTTGTGTTGGAAGTCTTTTCCTGTGTGGATGCACGGAAGTGAAGTATGTCAAGGCCGGTGCCACGGATGCGGATTTTGAGGCTGATAAAGTCGATTGCCGGGGTCAAATCCTTATGTCGCCACCCGGCCCGGTCATCCCCAGCGGTCAAATGGGAAAACCGGGAGTCAGCCAAGGGTTCATCACGAAATCAGCCGATCAGGCGGCACAACAAGAGGTTGACCAGTGTTTGCGAGCAAAAGGATGGGAACCTCAACCGCAGTGAGGTGCTGAGTGGATTGACGCGCAGCCGGGCTGTTGTGGTGAAGAACAATTCTTGATGAACATTTCATTCATGATCAGTAAGGATGGAAAGAGAATATGAATTCAGCATTGCATGATCAGACGATTGCGAAGGAACTGAAGATCTCCGACAAGCAGGTGGCAGCCACGGTGAGCTTGCTGGATGATGGCGCCACGGTACCGTTTCTTTCACGGTATCGAAAAGAAGTCACGGGCGGGTTGGATGAGGTCGTGATTACCGCCATTCGGGATCGTGTCGCACAGCTTCGAGAATTGGATAAGCGGCGGGACGTCATCCTGGCCTCGCTTGAGGAGCAAGGCAAACTCACCGACGTGCTGCAAGGGCAGGTGCACGCGGCCGCGACCATGACCGAATTGGAAGACATCTATTTACCCTTCCGCCCCAAACGCCGCACGAGGGCCATGATCGCCAAAGAGCGGGGATTGGAACCGCTGGCGTTGTCCCTCTGGGCGCAAGAGGTCCAATTGCCTGTCGAAGCCGAGGCCCAAAAATATCTCAATCCGGAATGCAGTGTGGAGACGGTGGAAGACGCGTTAGCCGGCGCGCGCGATATCATGGCCGAATGGATCAGCGAAGATTTGCAGGCTCGCGCCTCCATGCGGGCGCTCTATCTGGAGCAGGGGATCTTCAAAACCACTGCCGTGCGGGGGAAAGATGTTCAAGGCAGCAAGTATCGGGATTATGTCGAATGGGAGGAACCGGTCGCCAAGGCACCCTCCCATCGGGTACTGGCCATGCGGCGTGGAGAAACAGAAGGGTTTCTGACCTTTCGGGTGATGGTGCCGGAAGCGGAAGCGCTGTCGTTACTGCATCGCCTCTTTCTCAAAGGAAAAGGGCCGGCATCGGAACAGGTCACGCTGGCCATCAAAGACAGTTTTACCAGGCTCCTGTCCCTCTCAATGGAAACCGAAGCCCGCCTGGTTACTAAAACCCGTGCCGATCAAACGGCGATAGAAGTGTTTGCGCAAAATGTGCAGCAACTGCTCATGGCCCCACCGCTGGGCCAGAAGACCGTGCTGGCCATCGATCCCGGTTTTCGCACCGGATGTAAAATGGTCTGTCTTGACCGCCAGGGCACCCTGCGTCATACGGAGACTATCTTTCCGCATCTGGGAGCAAGCGGGGCCGCCAAAGCGGGAGAATTAGTTGTGGAATTGTGTCAGCGTTTTCAGGTTGAGGCGATCGCCGTGGGCAATGGGACAGCCGGGAGGGAGACCGAAACGTTTCTCCGCACATTGAAATTGCCATCCGCTATCCCCATTGTGATGGTTAACGAAAGCGGTGCGTCCGTCTATTCCGCGTCCCCGTTGGCCCGGCAGGAATTTCCCGATCAGGATGTGACGGTGCGTGGGGCCGTCTCGATCGGGCGACGGCTCATGGATCCTTTAGCCGAACTGGTGAAGATCGATCCCAAGGCTATCGGCGTCGGGCAATATCAACATGATGTCGATCAGGGCATCCTGAAACAACGGTTGCAGGATGTGGTTATCAGTTGTGTCAATCGGGTCGGGGTGGACGTGAATATGGCGAGCCCGCAACTGCTCACGGCCGTCTCCGGTGTGGGTCCGCAACTGGCCGCGAATATTGTGGCCTATCGACAGGAACATGGTCCGTTTGCCAACCGAACCGCATTAAAGAACGTCCCGCGCCTGGGAGCCAAAGCCTTTGAGCAAGCGGCGGGATTTTTACGCATCACCGATGGCGAGCATCCGCTGGATGCCAGCGCCGTGCATCCCGAACGGTATGCTGTGGTCAACGCGATGGCCAAAGATTTAGGCTGCACCGTGAAGGACCTCATGAAGGATCCGGCCCGCCAACGCACGATCGATCTCAATCGATATATCACAGAGGACGTGGGCAAACCGACCTTAATGGATATTCTCACCGAATTGGCCAAGCCCGGCCGTGATCCGCGTCAACAGTTTGAAGCCGTCAAGTTTGATGAAGGGGTGCAATCCATCGAGCAGGTCACGCCCGGCATGATCCTGTCCGGAGTGGTGACCAATGTCACGGCCTTTGGCGCGTTCGTCGATATCGGCGTGCATCAGGATGGCCTGGTGCATATCAGTCAACTCGCCAACAAATTTGTCAGCGATCCCAACACAGTGGTGCAGGTCAATCAACAGGTCAAAGTCACCGTGCTGGAAGTCGACGTTCCCCGCAAGCGTATTTCGCTGTCCATGAAAGCGGCGGCAAACGGGAAGTCCTGAGTCCCGGTGGTCATTTCGCTCAGCCATGTGGCTGCGAGCTGGGCCCAGATTCTTCGTTGCACTCAGAATGACAACGGGATATTCAAGGTGGACATTCCCCGCAAGCGCATTTCGCGGTCGATGAAAGCGGCCTCAAACGGAAGGATCTAATGGTGCTCGGTGAGTAAGTGAACTGTTCCCTTTTGCGGGGCTTGTGGCAAGATGGCTTCAGGACGGTAAAACAGGGATTTTGGCCAACACACAGGCCTGGCGTAGCTTGGTATCAAGTGTAGCCAGCGGCATCCCACGTCTTTTGGCTAACTCAAGATATGAGGCGTCGTAGGTGGTTAATTCGTACTTCCGGGCCAAGGACATAGTTTCTTCCAATGCTTGTTCAGTAGAGGTGGCATCAATTTCCACAGGCAACGCACGAAGTTCATTGATCAGCTCACTCACATCCCGAGCGGTCAGTCGGCCCCGTTTGACTGAAATGAGTAAGGCCTTTCCAAATTCTAATGGCCAAACGGGTGACAAACGGCATCAGTATCGGTGGCCCAGATGAGCCAAATCGCGAAGCGTTTCGTTCTTTTTGAGAAGGCGTTGGGTGCTGACGCCTCGTTGACGAAGAATTTCCCGGTAAGAACGAATACCCTTGATGGTTTGGCGAACCGCTTCGGGATCCTTGCGGGTCACTGGGACGAGTTCCGCTACAGGCCGTCCATGTTTGGTGATAATAAAACGTTCTCCCTTTTGGATTCGCTCGAGTAATTTAGGTAAATGTGTTTTGGCTTCATACGCCCCAATTTCAGGCATAACGACTATCTCCTTATTTAGACCAGTTATACACTAATTTATGATGGAGGCGGGAGCCCGTCAATAAAGGACGGAATGAAGACGCAATCTTTCCTCTGTTGATTTTCCTGTCCCATATCACTACATGGTATCAATTTGGTTAACGGGCAGAAGTACACGTTTGAGTTTTACCGTTCAGACACTGTTTGCTGAATGGCGTGTCGTGATCTCCAGGGGCGTACCTGGCTTCTAGGGGATTAACAAAGAGTCAGGTTGCATCCTCGACCTTCACGACGGCTCCTTACGCTCGATGGGTCGCATGTTTTTCGGCAGGCAATCGGCAAGCTTGTCCTGGTGGAGTGTTGAATAATAAGGATGTTCAAGGGCAAATTTGCGCAGGATTAGATTACTCATCAAAGGCTCCGGGTCGGTTCAAAAAAGCATGCCCTGAGTCTTCCCGAAGGGTCCGTCCAGCAAGGCCGCAGCCGTTTTTACGCGCGGAGCGTACGCTGAGTACGTGAGCACGGGAAAATGGCGAGAACGCCGCTGGCGGCTTTTTTCAACAGACCCCCTGGTGGACCGGGGGAGAGGTACTCTTTCAGCGGCTTGCCGCGCAGATATCCCGGATGTGGCCGCGCAGCCAGCGATGCGCGGGATCGGCATCCAGCCGCGGGTGCCAGAGCAGGGAAACCGTCACTTCCGGGGTGGCGAACGGAAGGGGAAAACTCTGCATGCCGTCGCGCAGATTGCCGGTGTGTCGTTCGGGAACGCTGGCGATCAGGTCGGAACCCCGGGCGAGCGCCAGCGCCGCCGAAAAGCCGCCGACGATCGTGACGACCTCCCGTGTCAGACCCAACAGCTCCAAGGCCTCATCGATCGGTCCCTTGTCGAGATCCCTGCGCGAGACCACGACGTGCTTTCCGGCCGCATACCGGGATGGCGTGATTTTCCCCTTGCTCAGCACGTGCCCCTTTCGCACGACGCCGATAAACCGGTCCTGGAACAATGCCTGCGCGCGCACCTCCGGAGCCGTCGTGTCACCCACCACGCCGGTTTCCAGATCGACGGTCCCGTCGCGCAGTGGGGTACTGTCTTTGTTGGGCTTCTGGACGAAGCGCAACCGCACGCCCGGCGCTTCCTTGCCGATGCGGGCAATGAGATCCGGTCCGAAGTTCTCCACAAAGCCTTCGCCGGTCCGGAGCGTGAACGTCCGGACGAGTTGTGTGAGGTTGAGCTTCCCGGCCGGGCGTAGCACCGCCTCTCCCTCCTGCACGAGCTGACTGACCCGCTCGCGGAGTGCGAGCGCCCGGGGCGTGGGAACGAGCCCGCGTCCGGCCCTCACCAACAGCGGATCGCCGATTGTCTCTCGCAAGCGCGCCAGCGCGCGGCTCATCGCCGACGGACTCAGCCGCAACCGTCTGGCTGCGCGCGCCACACTCCCTTCCGCGAGCACCGCATCAAGCGTGATCAGCAGGTTGAAATCAGGGGTCGACATGCAGGGATTGTAGCATAGTTTATTTGTGATGTAGCGTCACATGCACGAATACAGTGCAAGTGGTGCGTCTTCCGCCAGGTCCCGGCAGAGAGTATATTTTCGAACATGACAGGTGGAGCGGGGCCAAACAAGCGGAGGGTATGGTGAAGACTATTATTGCAAACCAACACACGGTCGTCCATGAAAGTGCGGAGCGGAAGCCGACGGTACGATGGGCGCTGGTCAGCCTTTCGCTCTCCATGTTGCTCTCTTCGCTCGACACCAGTATCGCCAATGTGGCCTTACCGACGTTGGCCCGGGCGTTCACCGCCTCCTTCCAGGAAGTCCAATGGGTGATCCTCGCGTATCTTCTCGCCGCCACGACCCTCATCGTCAGCGTCGGACGGCTCGGTGACATCATCGGCCGCCGCCGGCTGCTGTTAGCCGGCATTTTCCTCTACACGGTGGCCTCGGTCCTGTGTGCCGTCGCGCCTGCGTTCTGGGTGCTCATTGTCGGGCGGGCGGCGCAGGGCCTCGGTGGGGCTATCATGATGGCGCTCTCCATGGCGTTTGTGGGTGAGACGGTGTCGAAGGACAGGACCGGGAGCGCCATGGGCCTGCTCGGCACGATGTCCGCAATCGGTACGGCGCTCGGTCCATCCCTCGGCGGCGTCCTGATCGCCGGATTCGGGTGGCGGGCCATCTTCCTCATCAACCTGCCCCTGGGGCTGCTGACTTTTCTTCTCGCGCATCACTATCTCCCCGTGGATCGCCGGGAGCCCGAGACGAATCGGGCCGGATTCGACCATGTGGGCACGCTCCTGCTGGCGCTGACGCTCGCGGCCTATGCCCTCGCCGTGACGCTCGGTCGCGGCAGTTTCGGAACCCTCAATCTGGCGCTGCTTCTGGTTGCGGCCATTGGCGTCGGCCTCTTTGTGCACGTGGAGGCGAGAACCGTTTCGCCGCTGATCCGATTGGGGGCGTTCCGCGATTCCATGCTGAGTGCAAGCCTCGCCATGAGCGCACTCGTCACGACCGTGGTGACGGCAACGCTGGTCGTCGGGCCGTTCTATCTCTCCCGTGCACTCGGGCTCGATGCGGCGATGGTGGGACTCGTCTTATCGGCCGGGCCGCTGGTCGCTGCGCTGACGGGGTTGCCTGCGGGCCGCATGGCGGATCATTTTGGCGCACCACGCGTGGTGGTGGTCGGGCTCATCGGCATGGGGACCGGTTGCTTTATCCTGGCCATGGTGCCGTCGACACTTGGCATTTCCGGTTACCTGGTTCCCATCGTCGTCATCACCGCCGGCTATGGGTTGTTCCAGACGGCCAACAACACCGCCGTCATGACCGGTGTCAGTCCGGACCAGCGGGGTGTCATGTCCGGCATGCTCAACCTCTCGCGCAATCTCGGGCGCATCACCGGGGCATCCGTGATGGGTGCGGTGTTCGCCTTCGCCTCGGCCACAATCGACATCACCACGGCGCCTCCAGAGGCCGTGGCCCGCGGTATGCGGATCACATTCGCCGTTGCCGCGACGCTCATCGTGATCGCGCTCGCCCTCGCCGTCGGCATGGCCCGCCGCACAGCGGGTAATCGGGGAGTGGCTCCGGAAACAGTGGGGCAGGCGAATGAGAATGTTTCGCGATGAACCCCGGGCGTTGCACCAGGAAACACATCGATACACGACTGCCGACTTCTGGCCCCTTGCAGGCTTCACGCCCGCATCGATCGGTCCGGCACGAGGTATGCCTGCCGTCCCATTCCCGATTGCGTTCCCACCCGATACCATTGACAGGACTTCCGCAACATCCCCAATATGGGGCGGTTGAAAAAAGCCGCCAGCGGCATTCTCGCCATTTTTCCGTACTCACGTACTGGAAGTACGCTCTGTGCGCAAAATGACTGCGGCCTTGCTGGACGAACCCTTCGGGAAGACTCAGGGCATGCTTTTTTGAACCACCCCGAAGCCTCTGAAATGCAAGGTGCCTGTGGATCAATAAGCCCTTGGAAATTGTTAATATTCAATACTCCTAATATTCAGGCTGTAAGAACCTTCACATGAACAATCTTAAACGTATCTTCATTTTTACGGTCAGTGTGTTTCTTCTCTCTTTTGGATACTTTCTCTCTCTCTATCCGAATCGGCCCGATGATCCCGAGCACGACACGTTGCTGCGCGAAATCGGGGAGGGCTTCGGGACGCTCGGCCTCTGGGCCCTGGGCATAATTTATGGCAGAACGTTGTTGAAGTTGGCGTGTGGCCAGGGTGGCCTCCTTCAGCGACTTGTCCCGGATGAATACGATGTGTCGGCCATTCCGCCATTCAGCACCCTTCTCAATGTGTTGAATCGCACGCACGTCTACGTGGGGATTGCCGCCATCGCGGTCATCCTGTTGCACATTGCGATGCTCGGCCTGCACGCCGACATCTTATTTTTTCCGGCCGTCCTGGCGCTGGTGCTGTGGCAGGGCATGTTTGGGTTTTTCCTGACGTGGCGATATTCTCCGCAGGATTTGAAAAGGTTTTCCTACTTTGTGCATGCGCAATTTGTAACCGGCATCATGATCGGCATCTTCTCGGTCTTCGGGCATCTGCTGCTCGATGATTAGTCATTGGGGAGATCAACAGGAATTGTTCAGGTGAGTTCCCGGTGGTCTCAAATGGGTAGCGGGGAGTTTCACTCACAGCCGGATCGGGCGGCATGGACCATGAGGAAAGGGCCTTGTATGGGGTGGACAGTCTATATGTTGGAATGCGCCGATACCAGTTTGTACACCGGGATAACCCTGGACCTGGAACGTCGTCTTGCCGAGCACGCAAAAGGGAAAGGGGCTAAATACACGAAGCACCGTGGTCCCTTTACCGTGGTGTTCACCGAACGGCAGGAGACGAGAGGCCAGGCACTAAAGAGAGAAGCGGCGATTAAATCCATGATGCGAAAAGCAAAACTGGGCTTAATCGGCACAGGATAAAACGGTCGCGGCCCCGTCATGCCTCTGTTCCTCATCCGCCATCAGCATCTTTTTCCTGCCTGTCATGCCCGACGCGAGCCATCGGAACAAAATTGTTATTCTGAGTTTCCCGCCTCTTTGTCATATATGGACTCCCCCTGTTTTGCAAGCGAGATTTACAACGATGAGGAGCGGGTCTGCGGTCCTATATCCGGCTTCGTGAGGGAACCGTTTTCGTTCCGAGCCTTGATGGTTGTCGCGCGGCAGCTCCTAGGCATTCTGACGGCTTGATGGTTCAGCCGATGACAAGACTCAGGTTTTGCTGCTGCGGGGGTGACCCCGTTCGCCCATCAGTTGGTGTCTCCTGCTACGCAATCCTTGGCAAGCGCTTCTCCGTCTTCGTTACGCGGCCCCGCACATTTTTGTGACATCATACAGCTGCTCCCCGTGGATGAGCGCGAAGGCCATCCGCGCATTCTTATTCGCCAAGGCCACGATCGCCTTCTTCATCCCCCGGCGGGCCACGAGCCGCCGGATCCAACAGCTGAGGCGATCGGGTTTCTCCCCCACTTGCCTCACGACCGCCCGGGCCCCATGAATCAGCAACTGCCGGAGATAGCGCTCTCCCCGTTTACTGATCCCCCCGAGCCGGACCTTCCCTCCCGTGCCGGTGTGCTTGGGGACCAGCCCCAACGTGGCGGCGAAATGGCGGCCGTTCTGAGAGGACTGGCCCGCCGTTTTGCCCCAGAGAGCCGAGGCGCCTAAGGGGCCAATGCCGCGAGCTTGCTCGAGTCGGGAACAGATCGGCTGCGCGGCATTCTCCCGTTTGATCTGAGCCGTCACCGCCTCAATCTTGGCATCCCAATATTGCCACTCCGCCTGTTGGTCGATCAAAAACTGTTGGAGCAGAGGGGCCCATCGCTCGTCGGCTAGCAGGAGGGGCAGCATCTTCCGAACCGCGGCGACTCCCTGGGGAATGGCCACGCCGTATTCCAGTAAGATGCCACGGGTCTGATTCACGAGGGCGGTGCGATTGCTCAGGGAGCGACTCCGGACCCGATGGAGGGCTTGCACGGCCTGCTGCGCTTCGCTCGCCAGGCCGACGAACCGCATCCCCGGCTCTTGCACCGCGCGACAGATCGCTCGGGCATCGGCGGCATCACTCTTATTGGTCTGCACCCACGGTTTGACATACTGCGGAGCGATCAGCCGCACCTCGTGCCCCAGCTTCGTCAGCTCCCGCGCCCAGTAATGAGCCCCGCCACAGGCTTCCATCCCGACGAGGGCGGGCGCCCGATTCGCCAACCACGGCAACACCTTCTTTCGAGACAGCCGGCAACGGGTGATGCCCTGTCCCCCTTCCTCTTCCACGTACACTTCAAACATATTCTTCGCAAGATCGATCCCAATGATGGTACGCTTCATGGTGACTCCTCCTTTAAGTTGAAAGCTGGTTGGTCAGTCGTCCAGCTTGGCACACTCGATGCCGTCCTTAAAGGGGGAGTCCATACCATTATCCTGAGCCGGAGGCGAAGGATCTGTGCCCAACGACCCGACACCAAACCCACTCCTCCGTCATCCCTGCAAGTTGTCAGCGGGATTCCATCTGCACCCCACTCGCCAGTCTCGGTGTAGCCCCGACCCCGACCACTCTATTCCCTCCAGATGGACTGACAAAACCTGCTGTGGTTGTCCCTTTCCAGGGGGTTGGAAGATTCTTGCTAAGTATTCGAGAAACTTATAGGATTACTGGAAGTTTTAAGCTGAGTACGTTGTGATAGGCTGATCAAGCCACAGAGTAATTATAGGTAATAGGAATCCAATGAATAGAGAAGCGGAAGGTTGCAGAGAAAGTTTATCAGTATATAGCTATGTAATAGCGGTGAGCGAAACCCCAGCAGTCTGCACTGCATATTATTCGATACCTCATCGCAGACGTTCGAGGGGGACACAGTGCCCACAGTATTACGAATAGGTCCCTACCGCTTTCATTTTTATTCGGATGAGCGAAATGAACCTCCTCACATTCATGTGCGGACTGGAGAGAGTGAATGTAAATTTTGGCTTGACCCCATCATTCTCGCAAAAAATCGCGGTGTCCCCGCACATCGTTTGAATGAGATTGCCAGCCTCGTTTTTCAAAATCAAAAATTCTTAATGGAGAAATACCATGAATACCACAACCGCTAACGTTGAGTTAGAACAAGACCCCGTAGCCTGCCGAGCGTGGACTGAACAACGCACCATTTTCATCGAACTCTACGATGGGAGGATTATCGGTTTCCCGGCGTCACGATTTCGAAAACTTCGGAAGGCAACAAATGAAGAATTAGGAGAAGTCAAAGTTGAAGTCAATGGGTATGCCTTACGCTGGGAAAACTTAGATGAGGATATTACCGTCCTTGGTATCGTGAACGGCCGTTTCGAACTGCCTCTCGAGGAAAAGACGGTTCTCAAACATGAAAATTGAAAAGGATCTGTGCCCCAAGCAAAACACGCAAGGTCAGCAAAAACCCCTTCCCCCCACCGTTATTCTCGCAGGGCGTTAGCGGGAATCTATCTTATTTAATCTCGTCATCCCCGCAAGTTGTCAGCGGGCATCCAACTTATTCCCCCCATGGTCATCCTAAGCTTAGGCGAAGAATCTGTGCCCGGCCCAACCCCGCACACTGAAATACGACGCCCCTCTGTTATTTCCGACGTTGATCATTTAGCATTTTCCCCGGAAAGCCCCCCAAGAACCCGCAGGCAAAAGTGCATTAGTCTCAACAAGCAGGAAAGTGGAAAATGGGCTGTGAGTCTGTGTGAGTAGAAAGTTCCGATCCCGAGTACTGGTAGGCGAAATTGAACGAAGGTTGAGCTAACCTCCACCTTCAGGTCGACCAACCGGGCTGACGTTCAAATCAAGAGTCGGGCCTTGTTTGAGCCATGCGAGTTGGTCCGCCCCTCCGTTGGCCTGCGTCGGCACGTATTCGTTTTGACCCGACGCCTGCCGGCTGGCCCCCAGGGAGGGACGCTCTTAGCAGCTCGCGGCCCGTGTTTGAGCAGAGCGAGTTGGGCCGCTCTTCTCCGGGTTCGCGACCCTCCCTTCCAATGAAACCAGACGGGGCGTCAATGGTTTTGGGTCCTTTTGCCGAAACAAAAGGACCTCGTCCTTCGGGGGCGAAACCCCGCAGAAAAAAGTAGGACATTCTCAATAAGCAAAAAGGTAAGTAGGGAACTGCGAGGAAATGTGAATGTAAAACCTGCCCTTAAACCGATTCAAGACCAAACGAACGGCACCGACTCAACCCGGCTTATGATAGCCATACACCCGGTTTAACACTTCTGACAAAATCTCTTCATGTAGCGCTTCCGCTTCCTCCCAGGTGGAGCAGCGGCGGCAGGTTTGATCAAGATCGCCACCAAACACCATCGTTTCAAACAGGAGGGGAGGGCCGGCGAAGAATTGATGGTCAATCCCGAGGAACACGGTCGACACCTCAATGTCTGCGACCTTTGTATGACTCACAACCCGATCAGCCGTTTCCACCCATTCGCCAAATTCCTTGGCACTCGAAACGGGAACGACGACCTGGTTGCGTAAAATATAGAATCGCATGCTCAGACCTCCCGGTTAGATTCGACGCCACCGTGGTCTCTTCCTTCATAGCATACGACATGATGCCAATCTCTGGCCTTCCACATCAACACCGGCGACGAAATTTCCTCATCTGCAAGTAACCCCCCTCTTCATGAAGAAGAAATTGGAAGCCGGGTTGCGTCTCATGAGGAATCGATGACAATATGGGCCTTCCTTTTTCAGAATGTAGGAAGATAAATTGGTCAGGCCCGGTTGTGGCTTGATGACCATCTCTATTCACGCACAAGAGGATGACACATGACTGAAGAACAGAAGCCCGTGTTTACCATAGAGAAAATCTACGTCAGGGATTTGTCCTTGGAAGTCCCTCATGCACCCGGCATTTTCCGGGAGGGTGGAGCCCCACAGGTTCATGTCGAATTAAAGACCCAACATGCCCGCGTGGAAGAGGGCATGTATGATGCGTCCGTGACGGTGACCGTGACGGCCAAGGTCAATGAAAAAATCATGTTTATCGTGGAGGTGGAACAGGCTGGCATTTTTCGGATTCGCCATGTCCCGGAAACGGAAATGGGTGCGGTGTTAGGGATCGGATGTGCGAATATTCTCTTTCCCTATGTTCGTGAGACGGTATCTGATGCGGTGACACGGGGAGGGTTCCCGACCGTCATGCTCAACCCGGTGAATTTTGAAGCCCTGTATCATCAGCAGCAACAACAACAAACGACACCCGATTCCGCGGCCACCATCCACTGAGGCAGCTTCTCGGGCGAAGTGCTTTCTTGATAGGTTTTTAGAGATTGCCGTGAGGGGATGGTTGAGATACGGTAAATTCATGCGAACCACAAATGATACCGTGCAAAAGACGATTCCGGCGAACGAAATCAAGCGGAGGGGACTTTCGGTCATTGACAAAGCTTTGAAGAAGGGGCCAGTGCATGTGCTCAAGAACAACGAACCCGTCTATGTCATCATGGCAGAAGATCAATATCGGGAACTGGCGAAGCGGTATCGTAAGTCGTACCTGAATCGAATTCGCCGCTCATTGAAGGATCTTAAGCAAGGGCGTGTCCGTCCCCATACAGCCCAAACTCTCATCGACGAACTTCACCTCGAAGCCTAATGTGTACGCTGGCCAAGACCAGCTATTTTGATCGGCGCGTGGCCAAGTTCACGCGAACTCACCCCGAACAGAAAAAACAACTCGCCAAAGGTCTCAGAGGATGAGAAGCCGATCCGTTTCAACCCTCTCTCCGCCTGCACGCTCTCAAAGGGGAATTGGAAGGACTGCATGTCGTCAGCCTGACTCATGCCTACCGTATTACTTTGACATGACGAATTACCAGAAAAGAAATTGTGTTACTCGATATCGGAACCCATGATGAGGTCTATCGATAAAATCTTCACAAGATAATGGCCACGAAGGAAAAACCCTCGCAGTTATTGTCCGCCCGTGGGTTTGCCTCGGTACGGTTGCATTTTGATCCGACGCCTGCCGGCTGGCCCCAAGGAGGGACGCTCTGAGCATCTCGCGGACCTTGTTTGAGCCCTGCGAGTTGGGCCGCTCTTCAAAGTTGGCGTCCCTCCTCTTCGATCAGGCCAGACGGGGCGTCAATGGTTTTGGGTCCTTTTGCCGAAACAAAAGGACCTCGGCTGCCGGGCCGACCCCCGGCATCTAATCTAAAAGACAAGTTATATCCATCTTCCCCTCCGTCTCCTGCCAGTAGTCATCGGGAATCCATTTTCCCATTTTCATTCAGACCTGCAGTACATATCGGGCATCCATCTTATCCCCTGCATTGTCATCATGAGCAGCAGGTGAGGATCTGTACCCGGCCCAACCAAGCGGTGCAGGCATGGGCAAGGCGTGCAAAGAGTGAATCATTAAAACAGCAATAACGTAAAGATTCACAAGGGTGTCGTACTCACGGCAGAGGAATTTGGATGAGGTCGCCGGGTTGAATCGCCCTGAGGATGTCCTGGATAACCGGGAGTAACGTCACCACCAAGGAAACCTGATTGGTGGGAAGAACGATAATGGAAAGCCGGTGATCTTTCAGGTTCTGTTGATAACGAAGGTTCTTGTCTGCGGTAATCAAAACGGTGAATTGTTGGCTGGCAGCCGCGAGCAAATCACCATTTTTCATCCCCATCCATCCCATCTCCTGGACTGTGGAAATGGAAAACTCGTGAAGACGAATTTTAACAACCCGTGGAACGGATTCGTCTAGAAGAATGGTCAAGTTCGGTGAGCAAGTTTCAGAAGGGTTGATTTGGAAAACTCAAGCACTTGGACGGCTTGATCACGGGTGACGGTAGGAAAATTCTCAAGAAATCCGTCCAAGGTCAGTCCGGCTTCCAAATTTGTGATGAGCGCGTCTACCGGAACACGGGTACCCTTAAACACGGGTGCCCCGCTCAGGATGCCTGGATCAATCGTAATAGGTAATCGTTGAAGTTCTTGTTCTTCTATGACAAGCGACGACATCGTAATCCCTTTCTTTAAGGTCTTCTAGAAAGAACTATATCCGGGAATAAGGGTGAAGTCTAATATTCAAAGGGTACCCGGTTTAAGACAAACACGAGATTGAAAATGAGTCGGGTTGAATAACGCCATCATGGACGGCTAACAAGTGCGGAAGGGAACGATGAGGCACAGAGTTATCCGACAACGCGGCCTCGCAGATAATTTCCAAATTGCGGACCACGGCATCGAAAACCAGTTCATCACGTTGGAAGGCTTCCAGTGTCAGGCCGTTGGTCTAGCGAAGCACTGTATTGGCGGCTTCCAGAATATCCTCCAGGAAAAACGTCCAATCACGCGACACGAATCAAATCCTTTTCGATCAAAGGACGCATGCGAGGCTTCACGGTATCCTCAAGGACCAAATCGACATTCGTCTGGAAAAGATCCTCCAAATAAAACTTGAGATCCATATAAGCATCGAAAGTGGGGGAGGCTTGAAACTCCACAAGAACATCGATATCGCTTCCCTCGTGCATCTCATCACGGGCTGCCGACCCAAAAATACCCAATGTCTTAATGGCAAATCGGCGAACGATTTCCTCGCGCCTGCTGCGCAATAACGAGACAAGATTCTTGTGATTCATGACATCGCCTCCACATGAACGTCTGCTTCCTGCCATCCCTAAAGATGTCAGAGCCATCCAGACAACGCAACGATGGGTGCCTTATGTCAGTTCATCGTCATTCTGCTGGCGGAACCTTACCAAAAACGATTCAGCTTAGCATTATGTCGGCTCGAAGCGAAGACTCATCCCGGTATTCCAAAGAATCATCCTTAACCGTGCTGGTTTTCCCTTTGCCAAGGCACCATGTGATATGCCCGGACAACTGTTATCGGGTATTCATCTACATGCAGACTTGAACAATGAGGAGTAAAGGTCACAGGTCAAAAGGCGGGACTTCCCTTTCATTATCGGGAGGCGCGAGGAGGTTTCTTTCGGATGGTTCCCGGACCAGAACAGCCTGGCAAAAGAAAAATGGGTTGTCATCCTGAGCAGCAGCGAAGGATCTGAGCCCACCCTAATCCGGCCTATCGAAATATTACGCCGTCCGTCCTTCCAGGTGGTCGTAAGTGGGTGGGGCAGCTGGCTAAGGAGGGACGCTCTTCAAAGGTTGGCGTCCTCCCTCTCCCACTATGGCCAGACAGGGCGTCAATGGTTTTAGCCACTTTGCCGAAACAAAAAGTGGCTCGGCTTCTGAGCCGACCCCGGCATCTAATATCTAAAATCGAGAACCCGTCTTCAATCCTCCACCCAACCGGATTAGAGAAATCAGAAAGGAGAAATTCCCTCTCACGCCAACACAGATTTTTAACAGAAACAGGGGAGAAAAGAAAGGGCGCCCTGGAGCTACAGGGGAACGAAGACGCTACAGATGTCGTATTGCAGACTTGACCCCCCAGTCAAACGCCTGCCGGCTGGCCACAGGAGGGACGCTCTTGGCAGCTAGCGGACCTTGTTTGAGCCTGCGAGTTGGGGCGCTCTTCCAAGTTGGCGTCCCTCCTCTTCCCGATCAGGCCAGGCGGGGCGTCAATGGTTTTGCCTGAGTCCTTTTTGCCGAAACAAAAGTACCTCGGCACCACCAGGCTGAAACCCAGCATGATTGTTCCCAATCAATGGTCGAAAGATTTTACCTTAGAGGCATCGCGGAGGGGGCGCTCCCAATAACGCATTGCACTCTCGTCCCCAGAATCCACAATAACGTTCGTGTTCTGAAATGGTACGGCACCCTCCTCGGCGGATACCGATTTGCCGCCACCCGTGTTGTTGAAGATAAGGAATCGACGTCGAAGTACACGGTGGCCATGCCGGCCAGTGGGAGAGGCAATTAGAGTCAACTGAGTTTCCCCACGACTGAAGGTGGCTATTGACGTTGATCGTTCCATCTCAGGACGATGCTGCAGTTGAAGGCCTTTCAAGAAGTTGCGCAAAATTTGGTCTTGGCATTTGCGATAGTGTTTATGATCAGGTCTGCGAAAAAATGCACTCAGCTCATGCTTGCTCATACGAAAATCAGCCAAAGCCAATATCGACAAGATGTCATCAGCTTGTAAATTGAAGGCGATTTTCAGTTTGACGAAAATAATATTATTGTTGAGCCGTTGTTCCGGTTCAGGCTGCGCGCCATCTTTCTTGCCACGCCTATCGTTAATCAAACCATTGAGAAACGTGGCGAACATGGTGTCAGGACATTCCGCAAAATCCGGATCATCATCTTTTTTTAACCACGCACTCACCTCTGCTCGTGTCACGGTCTGGTTGGCCTGCGCAAAGACATCAATCATTTTGGAATCACCAAAATCCAGGATGTAGCGAATTCGACGCAGGCAATAATTATTGTTCATGTCGGTGTTCCCGTGCCTTCCTGGTGCTCTGTACCACGAGTTGGTAAGAGTTGGATTTGAATGTTTTCATTAGCGAGAGCGCGACCGTATAACCGGCCATTATGGCCTTGTTGAATAAATCTCAAAAATCACCGGAATATGCACGAGAAAAATTCAGGCATCAGCAGCTGACGGGAATGTTCAAAAACGTCATCCAGCAAGGCCACAGCCATTTTGGCGTCCGGAGCGTACCCTCAGTACGTGAGTACGACAAAACGGCGAGAACGCCGCTGGTGGCTTTTTTCAACATTCCCATTATGGCCTTTCGCGTTTGCGTGTGGACTTTCCCATTGAGCAGGACCTGCCCCAGCCAGAAACAGTTTAACGTACATGCAGTCACGACCCGACCACCGGCAATAAAAGGTCAAAAGAAACTCTCCCTCGCCCTTGTAGGTTAGGAGCAAAGGTGGGAGTGATGTGAATGGAAGCTCTGCCGCTGCAGCACGAACAGTGTTTCTTCTGTAGTCCGACGCCTGCCGGCTGGCCCACAGGAGGGACGCTCTGGTATGTGGAGGCCCTTGTGTGTGAGCTCGGCAGGTTGGGCCGCTCTTCGCAGGAGTTAGCGTCCCTCCTCTGCAATGAGGCCAGACCCAGCAGAACGTCAATGGTTTTGGGCCCTTTGCCGAAACAAAAGGGCCTCGTCGTTTGAGGCGGAAACCCCGAAGGTTCTCCCTCGGCTGCCCGCACCCCGCATTTAAAGACAAAGGGCCATCCATCCTCATTCGCACCAGAGCGAGAGGTAAACCAAAAGGCTCTTCTCATTCAACTTTCCGCCTCAGTCCATAGAATCGGAGAAAAGTAGAGCGCCCTCGAAGTATCGTAAGCTTTTCTGCGACGCCATTCCCCCAATCGACAGCGACAGGGTACAGCTCTACCGACCGCACTTACCGATCACCGCGTGAAGGCTGGTTAAAGGGGGTGCGAAGGGGTGGCAGGATTGTAGACATTCGCGGGATTCAGGGGATTATCGGATTGTATTGGTTAGCGGGATTGAAGGATTATTGGGAACATATAGCGATTGGCCGGGTTGACGGGATTTCGGGATCGAACTGATTGGCAGGATTGAACGGATTGTCAGGAGCATAGAGTTTGAGCAGGTTCAGGGGTTGTCCGGAACATAGCGGTGTGATTAAAGATGTTGTAGCCGCGCTCGTACTTCTCGTCAAAGCCATCTCGGCTAGCAAGCAAAACGGAGCGGAAGAAGCACTGCAGCCAGGATGAAAACACACGCATACCGCACCTTTTGAACGACGTGAAGAGACACAGCTGTTGTTATTCACCGATATACGTTCCCCGTCATTTCCTCGGGCCATAAGAGAACTCTCCCGGTTGTTAGCCTGAGCTTCCTTCCGCATTGTCATCTTGATCCGCATTCGACTTCGCTCAGGTCAAAGGCGCAGCGAAGGATCTGAGCCTAACGAATCCACCTATCTTCGAAACGCGACTGACCTCCATCATTTCTAATCGGGCATCCATCAGCCTCGCGCACGCCAGCATGGTCATCCTGAGCAGCAGTGGGATCCGAGCCCAACCGCACCCACATATCGAAACCCGATGCTTCTCCGTCATCCCTGCAGGTCGTTCGTGGGCATCCACCTTCGTTCACCATACTCGAATGAGATTGGAGAAAATGGAAAGGAAAAATTCCCACTCGTTTCGAAACACGGTCTTGGGCATTACAAACAGGGGAAGGAAGAAGAGCCCTAGAGCTAAAAAGGAAAGCAATAAAGCCGTTGTATTGAAAGACCTGACACCAAGAACTTAATCTGGATTCTGGTCGTCGAGCCAGATCAATGCCCTCCAGACATTTTGTGAACATGAAGGGAGTTCTGTGTAATGTCCTGCCCACCAACAGGATTATCATGCGAATATACGACCTTGTGCGAGTTTGGAAGCTTGACTCCCAAGATTCCTACTATGTATAGGGCTTTCAGGAGTTCTAGCTTTACTTGTTTAAGAGTAATCGCTCCTTCTAGATACATATTCTGTAGATTTCTTAACCAGGCGCTCTTATCGCACCGACTATCTGAGAGAATCTGATCTGCATCTTCATCAGAGAAATTTTCTAGATAGAACTTGTATTTAACTTTCCTAAGGACCGGGTAGAGGGCAGCGTCCAAAGTACGTATCCTTCCATTCGTCCAATAACTGATTGCAGGCATTGTCTGAATATCAATTTCCGCCCTCCATAAGTTTGTCCATGTCGGAACTGCGGCCCATTCAGACTGCTCAAGATACCAAATTGTAAAATTGGATCAAATCTCTTGGGCGCATTAGAGTTCTTTCCATTACATACCAATCGCATCTAATTTGTTTTTCTTTGAGGTTGTTGGAAGAATCTCTTAGTGTCGGAGCAGTTTGGGTATATTCTTGCCTGAAAGCAGTTCTAATCTTTTATCGAGAGATTGAATCAAATCATCCCTTCCCCATCTTAACCGTACCGTTACATCATCCCATTTCTCTCGCTGTGGCTCATGAAGTTCCGCATGTGTTGAAAAACACTTACGGTAATAATATCTTCTCTCAGAGAACCCAATGATAACCTTTACTCCTTTTAGCCTTCGATTCAGTTCAAGAATAACCGTTAAGTAAGAGGATTTTATTAAATTCAAATAAAGGTCATCGTCAGGCATCCAATTCGTATCAAATCATCGATCAATAAGCAGTACCGCTTCTTATGATCATTAAAACCTGATACTCCAGAGTCTGAACAACCTTGTTTAAGATCTGCGATTGAATAATCAGAAACGATACGCTGTGTTTCTCACAACGTCTGCCTCAACGTGGCGTTCAAATCCCTTCCTGTTGTTGGCTGCCCTGTGGCTTTAATCCCCATGCAGTCTAGTCCGAGATGCGGCTACTCCTCATCTTCTTTAAGCTTAGTTGTTAAGTCTCATGAATCTTTATGTAAGGTATCACTCTTTGTCAATAATCCCCTCCGTAATCCTGCAAGTATTGCCGCGCAATGACTTCCCTTTCACTGTAGGATTATTGGAGCTTACTTATATCGAATATTTGCGAAGAGCGCCAGAGATGTCGTCTTCTTCATTGCCATATCGCATACGGATTAGCTCAAGTATGCACACGTGACGCCAAGATGCGCTAGAAAACATCCAGATTTGTTCCCATCCACTAATAGTTTTGAGTGGGGCTGCTATGCGGGTACTGCATTGCAGTTCTTCAGGATTTAATGCTGAAACACGCTCAACGCTTTTTAATATGCTCAATGAGGCCGTTTTCCGCTGCCCGTTCTTACTTTGCTTAAGCTAGCTTGGGCCCTATTTCCATCAATATGAGGTCGTAGCGCCATATCCAAGATCAATAAACGCTGCCGATAAAGAGTTCATCATGCTCGGCAGACAAAGCATAAACACGAATACCTTTTTAATTTAATTTTCGCCACTTTTACCTTCCCTCATGAAGTTCAGTTTATGCAAAAAAGTTTTATTTGTTAAATTAATTGGAGAAGTCAGATACCATCTGTGCTGTACCCAGCTAATTTGCTTCATTGTTGAAAGGCAATTCAGAGTTAAAACATTGGCTTTGGAGGATGACTCTCATGAGTTCTGGGTTTTCGGATTGAATTGGTAATGAGTTGGGTTTTTCAATTTGTCCACACAGGGCCATGAGTTCGCCACTTTGGCGACGATGCGGTGTTGTTCAGCGGAGGGTGGGGAGACCGATGACTAGGATGAGCAGTATAGACTGATTGATTTTGCATGGTTGCTCCGACCGCTGAGCCCCAGATATTCGCGAACAAAGGGGGCGATTAGGGTCACGAAAGTTAGGGAAGAGAAATTTTGGAAGTCGGAGGTGGAGCTCCCAGTGCCACAAAGCCAACCATGTTCCTGTTTAGTTACGAATGCGCATCGGCCCATTTCCTCGTCGTGCCATTACGATATCGCCTTACGAAGTTTGAATGTGGAAGTCTCTCTCTAATGTTTTTTGGCCCTACGGCCATTTTTCTCGACAGGAACCAATCCTTCGTTTTGATAGACGCAGGTTGATCACAGAAATTCCACCTTTCTGATATTCAGCTCTGATGCTTAGCGAACTTTAAAGGGCCTGTTTTGCAGCTCAATGAGAATCTGACTGATACGCGGCCTGCATCCCGGCTTTAGTTTAAAAGGCTTATTCGTCCGTACGAGCGGACAGCTGTTAGCTTTTCCGGTCCTAATCTTCCCCCCTTTGACAGCGTTCGCTTCTCGGCCTGAATGCGTTTGAGGAGTTCAGAGGCGGATTCGTCCGTGGGGTCTTGCTCCACCTGAACACGCGGACGGCGAGGTTGAGATGGTTTTGGCGAGTTGTTTGATGTGGTCGGGGCGGGTGGTGAGGCGCAGGAGAATTGGTTAATGCGAAGCGGGGCGGCGTGTTCTCCAGGCGCGTCGGGCTCGCGCCATTGTTCAGAAGTGATGTAAAGCCGAGGCCACCATCCGATCCTTCGGCTTTCCGCTCCTTTTTGCGCTGCGTCAACCGATCACACAGCGCCATCAGATTCATCCGCCAGCAGCGATGCGATGTTGTTGTTCGGCGAGGGAGGGAGGGGAAAAGGAAAGAAAACTCAAGATTGCCCTCTTGAAATTCGACTCGCGTTGTTCCCGCTGCCTTCGATTCGACATTCCGGGCAAAATGAGAGAGTTGATCGCACATGGACAACATAGGGAGGCTTCAAAGTCAGGACTGCCGAGACGAAGCACCACCCAACGTCAACAACAGTAACGGAAGATTTTCAGGTCGCCTGGAAATAGGCACGCTCTTCCCAGTGGATCGGGCATGCGTGCAATCAAGGATGTCGCCAGGAATTAGAATTGTGCAAAGTGCAAGTCGAAGCAGTTGCTTTATTCATGAACCGTGAAGAACGATTTCTAAACTCTCCCGAAACCTATGTCAGCGAGTTCAGATAGGCCGCACATCGCCACTTAGATTACTGGTGCTTTTGATTTAACCAGTCGCCATCCAATAAATAAGCCTGCCGGAGTAGCGAAATTCCGAGTGGGACGAAGGCCCAGCAGAAGAATCAGCCGAACTGCTTTCTTGCTCTACTTGAAATAGAAACGCACCATACTTGCAATCTTTCCCTCAACTTCATCGCCTCGCCCTCTGGTTTGAATCCGCTTGAGCAGTTCGGATGCAGGTTCGTCCCTTGGATCTTGCTCAACCAGTTTTCCCCGCACGGCTAGATCGAGGGATGAAGCGACGCAGGCAAATGGCATCAGGTGCTTCAGCGATGCGGTCGAAATGGGCGAGGAGTTGGGCCATTCATCGCAGCAGGGGCCTTTTTCCAGAATGGCTTTGAGCTGGTCGCGTAGGTTGGCGGTTTCTTTCTCTCCGCCGCCTCGAGTTTTGGGAGTTCTTCCGGGTCGCCATGGTCATCTGACCACGGTGTGGGAGTTTTTACAATCAGATTGTAGCCACGGTTTGACTTCGTCAGCAGTGACTTTTCCAGGCGACTTCGGTTTCTTGCAGCCCTTGCGTTTGGCTCACCCACCAGTCGATGCAGGGCTTTAGATGTTCAAAGCGGATCGGTCTGGTCATCGAAATCAGGCTTTTGTCCTTCAGAGGATTTGGTGCTCGCGTAAAACCCAGATGTCATGGTGGGTTCGCCTTCTCGAAAGAACAGGAGGTTGTGCCAATGGGCGTAGGGTTTTGAAGACTGTTGGGCAGGAGCGAACGATGGTGTGGAGGTTGCGCACTCTTCAAAGTGGTGTTGGTGACTGCTTTGAGGCGGGTTTGACGCCTTCGCCGAATCAGCGAGCCGTCCGGGGCAGGACGACGGCAGCACGTCCTCGGTTTCAGCAGACGCACGATGAGGCCAGGAAGAGATCAGCTGTTTCGCGCGTTTTGAAAGTGTTTTGGGGAAGTTGCTTTCGATGCCGTCTTCTTCCTTGCCGCCGAAGGGTGGATTGGTGAGAGGACAATGTCCGCGGTCTGACTGAAAGGTGTAACTGATATAGGGCGAAACCAAGGGTGTTGTCGGCGTGGCGGACGAAGAAGGGATCGTCAATACCGTGGAGCATGTTGGTGACGCAGAGCATGTGCCGGAAGCTGTTTTTCGCAGGCGCGGAGCTGCTGCATGTCTTCTCGTCCTTCGGCGTTTTGACATGTAGCGGTCCCGCATGTGACGGAGGAACAGGTAGAGAGGAACCCTCCGGTGCCGCAGGATGGGTCAGGAGAATTTCGCCAGGGTGCGGAGTCCGATTCGGTCAGCCATAAAGGCGGTAACGGCGCGTGGGGTGTAGTATTCGCCTGCGTTCCCGGCGCTTTGGAGATCGTTCAAGATCATTCGTAGATATCTCGAAGTGCTGCGTTCGGTGAGGAGTTATTGAAGTCGATACCATTGATTCTTGTTGATGACCTGGCGCAGGCTGGCCGGACTTCATATAGTTGTAGAGCGTCTTCTGAAGACATCCCGCACGACGCGACGGCGTCCGTCTTTAGCCGTGGTTAAGCTCCTTGAGTGAGGGGAAGAGTTCATCGTTGACGAGCCATGAGTTCATCGCCGTGTTATTACCGCTAAGGGTCAGCCGCCCAGGTGCGCCACTGGAATTTTTCGGAATGGGCGACCAGTAACCCTCCTGCATCATTTCCAATTCCTGATCCTGGTCGTGATAATGATTTTGAGGAAGAACATCAGCGAAGTTGCGAGATGCGCTGGGCGTCCCCCATCCACGCCGCTGTCCTGGCGCATGATGTCTTGAATGGATTTGACGGTGTACGAACGGACATGAGTTAGGTAGCCCTTCGCCTTAGGTGCATGTTGCAGTTCATGGACGGCCTTTTCAAAGCCAGGCCGTCCATAAGGTTTTGAGGAGTTCGATGGGCGTCCCCATGGTATCGAACGGCGATACCCTTCCAAAATATGCGGATCGTCGAGGCTTGTGACACCTTCGTCTGATATTTTTACGCTAAGGCTTCCCAGCACAGCGCAGGCTTGTTGCCGTACTTTGTGAAGACATCGCGTTTGCGGATATTCTCCACACGCTCGCGTCTGGTGAGCGGAGGGTTAGTCAAAGAGCCACGTGGCAGATGAGGTCGAAGGGGTCCAACTCTTTACGCACTTCCTCGGCCAATGGTTCCAGGGGTGGCCTTTCTCTTTCCAGTTCTTCGATGATGGCCTCTTTGCGGTCGGTGCTGCTGTTCCATCGCTTGAAAGGCGTCGAGGCTGGCGTAATGATTTCTTGGCAGCGTTTTCTTGGAATAGTCGCGCAGGGGTTTCGGTGACGACTTGCCGTATTCATCCAGGTATTGGATGCGTTCAACGTAATACTCACCTCTTCACCGTAGATGTAGTACTTGTGCAGTTGCTTTTCCGCCGGGCGGGATCGTGATGTCCGGCTTTTCGGGATCCACGATGATGGTTTCTTCCTCGCCGGGTTGTGGCGGGATGGGGTCTTCTTCATCAACTGGTGGGCGACATTCTCCGGCGGGGAGCCATCGGCTCATTCTCGCCCGGTTCGCCAAATTTGGACCGGTTCACCGTCGAAGGTGGGATCAGCGAAATGATTGGTGGCCTGGCGAGAATCGATGAGTGTGAAATAGAACTTTTTGGTGTCCGTATGTACGCGGGTGCCTCGCCCGACGATTTGTTTGAACTCCGTCATGGAGCCGACCTCCAGTCCAGGACAATGAGGCGGCTTGGTCACAGGCATCACTCCTGTGGTAGCCGCGTGAGGTGGTGACAATGACGGGATATTTGGCCTCCGGGTCAATGAAGTTGCCAACTGGTCACCCCCTTCGGGATCATCGCCGGTGATGCGCAATATACCGGATGTTTTGCTGGAAACGGGTCGGCGTTTTTCGTGAAGTCAGGGCTTGCTTGGCGCATGCGGCGGCATGCTCCGTCCCACCTGAAGACGATTGTCTTTTGAAGCGATCGCCGCTTTCCTTCAAGAATTCGGTGATCTTTTTGTAACGCCGCTTGGTACGCTCGTCGATGACCAGTTGCCGGTCGTAATCCTTTGATTATAGATCCGGTCCTCGATTTCATTGCCGTATTTGTCGGTCTCTCCCTTGGTGGGGCAGTAGCCTTCCGTCCACATCAGATGGACTTTGACTACCTTATAAGTGCAGGGAAAGCCCGTCACGGATGCCTTCCCTCAATGAATAGGTGTGGTGGGTTGGCCGAAGTAATGGATATTGGAGACGTATTCGGTTTCGCGCTTCGGCGGCAGTCATTCCACGATCTGTGTGGCGCTGGAAGTAGTCGAGATTTCTCGCCAGGCGGAATCCTCGCCGCGCTGCCGCGATGACATTCGTCGATGACGATGAGATCTAACGAAGAAGTCTGGCGAAAGAGTTCCGGAAGAGTTTTGGGATTCCTCAGGGGCCATTGATGGCCTGATAGAGACCGAGTAGACTACGTGGGACGTGTCGATCCGTCGTGCTTTTGTCTACAGCGGTCGTCAGATCGACAATCCTTCCATCCTCGCGCTCGGCAATGGTCTTGGACCCGAAGTGCTGAGTTTATTATGGTTTTGCCAAAGGGCGGAAGTCGTTAACCATGGTTTGGTCGATCAGAACGTGCGGTCTGCCAGATGAAGGGATGCGTTTCTTGCGCTTGGCTTTCACAAGCGCCAAATGATTTCAAAGAAGAAGGCCGTGTGGGTTTGCCTGTGCCCGTGGCCGCGAGGAGGAGCCGATCCTGGCCTTTGGCGATGGCTTCGATATGGTTTTGTTGATGGCGATACGTTGGTAGTAGCGCGGTTCTTGCCGCTCGCGTCGTCGTAATAGTTCTGGACGATTTTTTTCTGCGCAGGTGCCAGGCCTTTCCACGAAGCGGTATTTCTCCCAGAGTACTTCCGGGTGGGGAGTGTTGAGCGCGATTTCGGATTCTGGTTTTTCGTTTTGTCCCGTTCGGTCATGGAAGAGGAAGGCATCACCGTTTGATGAAAAGACGAATGGGATATCCAGGGTCTCGGCATACTCCAGGGCTTGCTGTATGCCGCCACCGACGGGGTAGGTGTTGTCCTTCGCTCGATCAGTGCAATGGGGATGTTGGGCTTGTAGTAGAGAATGTAGTCGGCGCGTTTGGCTTTCCCACGTGTGACGAGTTTGCCGCGCACGATGATGCGGCCATCCGTGAAGGAGACTTCTTCACGTAGTTGAGAATCGACATCCCACCCGCTTGCTGAAGAGCGGGTGTGATGAACTTGGTGCAGATGTCACGCTCGGAGAGGGTCTTCTTGTCGGGGGAGTTCATTGGTGTTTTGAACGTACTGAAAACCTAGGAAGTACGATTGTTTTACGGCGAAACTTGAGACCGCACCGGTTTCACCAATCTCTTGGCCATGCTACCCAACTCATTGAAAATTGTACAGAAAAATTGTTTAAAAAATTTTGTCGGTGAGTGTTGATGTGTGGGGTTGAGCTGGGCACAGATCCTTCGTCGGAACTCAGGATGACAATGCAGGGGAGAAGGAATGATGAAGAGGAAGATTGGTGCCCGAATACTGGCAACGGTATGGAAGGAACGGAGAGGAATTCCTTCTGATGAAATTCAGAGTGAGATTTTTGCACAGGTTTCTTTTGTGAAATAAAGACCTGCTTTGATTCTACTTTTTTTTCGCGAAATTTCGAGGGGGGATTGTTCTACATACCGACGACTAGAATTGGGGAAATTTCTTTTGAAGTTCTGATGATTTTATGATGGCGCTAGTTTGGACTCGCGAGGTGGCCTTGAGATTTCAAGAGGGAAAGCGGGGTTTCGTCCCCGTACGGCGAGGTCCTTTTGTTTCGGCAAAGAACCAAACTCTATAAGACGCCCGTCTGGCCTTATATGGGAGGAAGGACGCCAACGCACGAAAACGGACCAACTCGCTCTTGCTCAAACTTACGGTCACGCGACATGCGGCGTCCTCCTGGAGCCAGCCGGCGTCGGAACCCTCAGGAGGAGAACTGTTGCGAGACTTTTATACAAGAGGGATGAGCAGGTGGGCTGCGGAGCGAGGTATGGGGACGGGGTTTCGTCCCCGCACGACGAGCCACTTTTGTTTCGGCAAAAGTGGCCAAAACCATGGACGCCCCGTCTGGCTTTATTGGAGGGGAGGGACGCCAACTTTTGAAGAGCGGACCAACTCGCTCTGCTCAAACAAGGTCCGCAACGTATAAGAGCGTCCCTCCCTGGGGCCAGCCGGCAGGCGTCGGAACTAAGGTCCGGCTGGTTTTCTTGCATGGAGTAGAGGTTAAAAGGGGAGGCCGAAGCCTGCTGTGAAATTCATCCCGTCTTCCGAGAATCCGAAATCGGCGCGAAAGATGGCTGCACGCTCCAATGTGAATCGGCCGCCGATCCCGTAGCTCTGGCGCACGCGTTCCTGGAAGAATTTGAATCCGTTCTCTGCGACACTGCCGACTTCGTAGAAGAGCGCCAGCCCAAGGCGCTCGATCCGGAGATATCGCCAGATCGGGAAACCGCGTGGGAGGACCCAGACGCGATATTCTGTGGCCGCAGCCCAGGCCGCATTATCCCGCCAGCGACCGGCGATGTACCCGCGGAGCACCCGGCTGCCGCCGAGGGTGGGCCGCGCGAAAAACGGCAGGTCGCCGGAGCTTAGTTGGCTCTCGAGGTGGAGCGCGATGGTGTCAGTCGGCGGGTGCTCTTCGTCCTCGCCTCCTCCATCGTGAAAGAGTCCTGGAGTGGGAATCAGCTGGTCGCCGAAGAGTTGGTAGATCACACCCCGGTTCCAATCAGTCTGGAGGAGCGCGGCATCGACTCTCCCGCCCAGGACCGTTCCGCGGTAAGGATTGCGCTGGCTGTCACGCGTGTCCCAGCGAATGCCGCCGCCCACCCACCCGAGACCATAGGGATCCGCCTCGGCGAAGAGCCCCGGAAACTCGCTGCTGGTTTGCCCGGCGCCCCCAACGCGGCCCCGGCTGAGCCAGTGGTGTTCCCCTCGCACATCCAGTTCGAGGACGACGTCTTCCAGCGAACCTTTAAGCGACTCCGAGAGACCCAGTTCGAGAAAGGCGACCTGGTCGGTATAGCTGGTCTCCTGACTTTCCTTGGTCGATGGCCCGATCCCGAAGAAACGGCTGGTCAGCGTTTTGCGATATCCCCCGCCCGCGCTGACGAAACTGCGTTCTTCCTGGAGCACGCCACCCGTGGGCACTTCGAGATGCTTGAGCCACCGTCGCCACCGCAACACATAACTCTGTTGGCCCTCGGTCGTGTGGGAGAGAAAGGCCCCAAGGAATTCACGACGACGTTGCGCACGAAAATCGATGTCGGTGATGGCCACGCCCAATCCGGCGCCGACCGCGGAGTTGGCGAAGAAGAAGGGAAGCAAGAAGCTCGAGACCAGGAAGCGTTCGAAGAACCCGCCGGGCTTGAGTCGGCCCTCGGGGATATAGCGCCAGCGTTCGGGTTTGGTGACAAGAGCGGCTTTGTCGATACCGGGAATCCGGCCATTCTGGTCCAGTCCTCGATAGGGGTCGTAGACCACCTCCTTCTCGGCCGCGGCAGAAGCGGGGACGCTGGTTTCGGCTTCCACCGGAAGCGCGACCAGGAGGAGCATCGGCAGGACCCAGGATATGCAGGACGAGACGCAGCGGATTCGACAACCATTCATCATGTTATTTGTCGAAACGTTCGATGGATATTTTTCCCCTATTTCCTTTGCCTGTTGTGTCTTGATCAGGCGTGAATCTGATTCATCCACGACCCCGCGACCATGCTACCCAACCCCTTAAAAAAAAGTACAGAATTATTCTGCATGTATAATTGTCGGTGAGGGGAGCCGGGTTTCGGCCCGGCAGCCGAGCCACTTTTGTTTCGGCAAAAGTGGCCAAAACCATTGACGCCCCGTCTGGCCTCGTGGGAGGGGAGGGACGCCAACATTGTGAAGAGCGGACCAACTCGCCGGGCTCACACAGGGTCCGCTAAATGCTCAGAGCGTCCCTCCCTGGGGCCAGCCGGCAGGCGTCGGAGCAAGGGGCCGTCTGGTGATTTGAGGGGCAGTCCGGTTGACCGACTGGAAGGCGATGGGGAGGATGTGAGGGGAGATGGATTTCGTATGATCCTTGATGGAGGTGCTGTGTGGATTCGATTGGAACCGGGTCTCGGCCCGGCAGCCGAGCCACTTTTGTTTCGGCAAAAGTGGCCAAAACCATGGACGCCCCGTCTGGCCTTATGGGAGGGGGGGAAGCCAATTTTTTGAAGAGCGGACCAACTCGCCGGGCTCGGACCCGGTCCGCGAACTGCGAAGAGAGTCCCTCCCTGGAGCCAGCCGGCAGGCGTCGGAAGATATTTTTTAGGGACTTCCAGGACCGAGGGAGGACTGCAGGAAGGACGGTGAGGGGACGATAGATGTCGGGGTTCGTGACGGCGGCCGAGGTTTTGCCTGATGCGTCTCAAAGAGCGCGACCCTTGTTTGGCTAAAAGACCACAATCCTGGTGAGTGTTCTACTTTTAAGCTGTGTCAGGGGTTGCGGGGGGCCAGATGCCGTCTTTAACTCAACTAGCGATGGGTTTGTTATCGCTCCAAGAGCTGGTGCCAGCCGAAATAGCCACTATGGTTATTCTAACCGTTCATCCGGATTTAACTTGGCGATCAGCAACCGGGCTTCCGGTATTTCGCGGTGGACATCGTCGAGTTGCAGTCCTTCCGCTCCGACGCTTGGGTAGCGTTCCCCGATGTAGAACCCTGACACGCGTTCGCAGACTGGCCGCAAGGGGACTACATCCGGCGCAAATACAGACGCTTCATCGAGTAAACTTTGCAGCGTGTGGACTTTCTTCAGTTTCCACCCATTCCGAAGCAAAAAGGCTTTGAGATACTTCTCCAATGCTTGTTGGAGAAAGAATCCCGCTCCATCCGCATCCCCATCAGCAAGCATAACGTGAATCCGATGCCAGTCCCGACGGGCCACCACCAACCAATCGTCTGCGTAAGAGGAGTCCGATCGATTCACAAATCCACTCCACTTCGAACCATCTCCTCCACGAATTGATCCCCACGGTCCAGGCGGGTGGCCAATTCCTCGGGAGTCAGCACGATCGGCGCAAGGGGCATGCCGTGTCCGAGGTCCCTGACTAAGGCCTGCACCGAACCCATCCGTTCGAAAAACCGTTCTTTGGTTGGCGCGATGACGAGCAGATCAATATCGCTATCTTCTGTCTGCTCGCCGCGTGCTACCGAACCATAGACCAGGACCCGCTCCGCGCCATAACTCCCGCGCAATCGGTCTGCAATGGCCTTGAGTGTTGTGGGGCTCGTGAGCCCCGTCGTGATTCCCATCGTGGGTCTCCTTTCGTCTACTCCTCCATCACTCTGTCTTCGCAGTTTCATACTCTGGGGCCGCACGTATTTGGCATTTCTGACATACGACATGTGTCAAGCCAAATTCCGTGCGCTGGCTACCCTTGTTCATTCGCCAGCATGCCATTAAAGCGAACACCTGGCAAGCGCCTCCTGGTGCTTCATTCTCTTCCCCGACCAATAAGCAAAGTGTTGGCCCAAATCGTGACCGCCTTGTTCCTCTTTTGTTGAATGTTGTGTGGTCTAAGGCGAAATTCCTTACTCCGTTGAAATGACATGGAGCGGTGGTCGAAGACGGATGGCCGATTACCAATGACGGACATGGTGGAACGGAAGCAGATGGAAATCGGATGAGCAATGTCAGGTGGTAATAATCAAAGTTTGATGGAAGCCGGGTCTCGGCCCGGTAGCCGAGCCACTGTTGTTTCGGCAAAAGTGGCCAAAACCATGGACGCCCCGTCTGGCTTTATGGGAGGGGAGGGACGCCAATCTTTTGAAGAGCGGACCAACTCGCTCTGCTCAAACACGGTCCGCGACATGCGAAGAGTGTCCCTCCCTGGGGCCAGCCGGCAGGCGTCGATTGAACTGAAAGGGGCTGAGTAAGTGGGACCTTGGCCTATGTTCTATTGGCCACTGCTGTCGGTTGATAAGAAAACGCGGTGCAAGGGGGAAAGCGGATTGCTTACGCAAGAGGTGAAGGGTGACTGGGGCGCTACTGCTGGGGAATGAGATAGATGTCGAAGCGGTGTTTTTTGGTTTTGATTGAGGCCTGGGGTTTGATTCCGGCGAGATACTCGGCAGAGGCGGGGCGTTTGACGACGACACGGTTTGTGGCAATCGTGAGCGCCACCTTCAGTAATTCATCGGCATCGGGGTCCCGGCCGACGATATCCTGGACTATTCGCATGGCTTTTTTGACTAAGGCTGATTTGTCTTTTACGGGAAACATGGGATCGACATAGATGACCTCGGGTGCAAACGGGATCTGGAGCAGCGCCTGACGGCTATCGCCACAGGTGAGCGTCAGCTTGTCTTTGATGAGCGCGCCGATTTTCTCATCTGCTGCGGCGCGGCGTAAGCCGTCTTCCAGGAGTGTGGCGATCATGGCCGACCGCTCGATCATATGCACGCGGCATCCCATAGTGGCCAGCACAAAGGCATCACGTCCCAATCCGGCGGTGGCATCCACAATCGTGGGGCGTTTGCCTTTTTTGATGCCGACGGCTTTGCTGATGGCCTCACCACCGGCATGGCCATACTTTCTCCGGTACGCGGTTTTCCCGGACACAAAGTCGATGACCACCGGCGTCATGTCCGGTGCATCCTGATCGATCAATTGCCATTGGTGATTGTGGAATTGCAGGCAATACTTCATGTGTTTCTCGACGGGTTGCTTTACCCATGATCTCAGTAGGGAGGATGCGGGGGAAGGGGAGATTCCTGGAGCGTGGGGAAGCGATCCAGCCCGGTTACATGTGGATGTCCGGATTCATACTCTGGTGAATGACTCTGGCGATCACAATCCGCTTCTTTCCCATTTTGTAAAAAATTGAGTGGGGGCCACATTCAAACCGGAAATACTCGGGCAGAATTTCACTGCAATCTCTTCCTAATGTTGGACTGTCGGCTACCTGCAGCAGGCAATCCCTGAGAGAGAGGAAATATTCATCCGCCACGTGTTGCCCGAATTGCTGGATGGAAAACTCATAGGTTCGCTGGAGGTCCTGGTCTGCCTTTTTTGAGAGTTGATACTCACTCATGGTCCACACTTTGTTTTTTCACATCGTTCATAATATCCTCAACCTTCCGGCGGCTCATACCGCTGCGGTCTCCTTCGAGGAGTGCCCGTCGCAACACTTCGATCTTTTCCTGATCCCGCCGGATCAGATGACGAACGTACTCGCTGGCGTTTGCATATTTTCCCGTTGCAATCTGGCCCTGTACCCACTCTTTCATGGGATCGGGCACCGACACATTCATCGTTGCCATAGACTCGCCTCCGTTTTTCATTTTGGCACAGATGGGCAATCCGTTCCAACCAGAGATTGGGCATAGACAGGACACGTGAGGATGCATGCGTGAGGTTCCGTAGGAATGGTGGAGAAAGGGATGGGTGTCCGGACAGGGAGCGGAGAAGCTCCCTGTCCGGTGGCTGTGTTGATGATGGTGACTTATCGTGTACGTGTTTCCGGCGTCCATGCACGAAGCCGGAGGCTGTTGGTGACCACACTGACGGAGCTGAAGGCCATGGCGGCACTGGCCAGAATGGGGCTGAGCATGATGCCCCAGATGGGATAGAGGATGCCGGCCGCAACCGGAATGCCCACGACATTATAGATAAAGGCCCAGAACAAATTTTGCTTCATGATTTTCATCGTCTGCCGGGCCAACTCGATGGCGGACCCGACCGCGCGCAGATCATGGCGCATGAGGGTGATATCGCCCGCTTCGATGGCAATGTCGGACCCCGCTCCCATGGCGATGCCGATATCCGCTTGGGCAAGGGCCGGTGCGTCGTTCATCCCGTCACCCACCATGGCGACGACTTTGCCTTTTTTCTGAAGCCGTCTGATTTCCGCCACCTTTCCTTCGGGCAGGACACCCGCCACCATCCGTGTGATTCCGGCCATTTGTGCCACGGCTTCTGCGGTTTGTTGATGATCTCCCGTGAGCATCGTCACCTGATACCCCCGCCGGTGCAGGCGGTCGACCACCTCGCGGGAAGAGGCTTTCAGCGGATCGGCGATGGCCACTAAGGCTGCCACGGTTCCGTCGATGGCCACATATACCGGGGTCTTCCCTTCCCTGGCGAACCGCTCGACATCCTCCTGGATTGTGCCGGTCTGAATTTTTAATTCAGACATCAGGGCCTGGTTTCCCACGGCGATCTTGTAGCCTTCAACCATGCCCACGGCACCTCGTCCCGTCATCGCTTGAAACGCGTGCACCGGAGACAGCGGGTATTTCCGGGTTGTGGCATGCCGCACGATGGCCTGGCCGAGCGGATGTTCCGAAGAACTTTCCAATGAGGCGACGAGGCGAAGAATCTCTTGTGCGGTGTGTGTGGTGCCGGGGACAGGCAGGATTTCGGTGACGGCCGGTTGTCCTTCGGTGAGCGTGCCGGTTTTGTCCATCACAATAGTCGTGACCTGGCTTGCCCGTTGAAGCGCTTCTCCACCTTTGATGAGTAGGCCCAGTTCGGCTCCTTTGCCGGTGGCCACCATGACGGCCGTGGGCACGGCTAATCCCATTGCACAGGGGCAGGCGATGATGAGCACCGACACGGCGGCGATCAGGGCGCGTATGGCAGGCGCGGTATCCGCCAGGAGAAACCACACCATAAAGGTGGCAATCGCCAGCGAGAGGACCACGGGAACGAAGATCCCGCTGACACGGTCGGCCAGTTTTTGAATGGGTGCGCGGGAGCCCTGGGCCTCGCGCATGAGTTGCACAATGCGCGAGAGCACACTGTCTGTGCCCAAGGTGGTGGCCTGATACTGAAACGCGCCGGTGGTATTCATTGTTCCCCCGATCAGGCGATCACCGGGCTGTTTGTCGACGGGCATGGATTCTCCCGTCAGCATTGATTCGTCGACCGGGCTGGTTCCGGCCAGCACGGTGCCATCCACAGGGATGCGTTCCCCTGGACGGACCAGCACCGTGTCTCCGGTGCGCATGTCTTCGACCGGAATCTCCCGTTCCAGGCCATCCCGGATGATCCGGGCGGTACGGGGTTGGAGCGTCATGAGTTTGCGCAAGGCCGCCGATGTTTGGCGCTTGGCTCTGGATTCAAGCGCATTGCCTGTCAGGATCAACGCGATGATCATGATGACGGCCTCGTAATAGAGTTCCGGCGCCATGCCCCGGCTGAGAAAGATCTCCGGCGCGAGGGTGGCCACGAGGGAGAAGAGAAAGGCTGCGCCGGTGCCGACCGCCACCAGGGTATTCATGTCGGCGGAATGGTGGCGGAAGGCGGCCCAGGCCCGCGTATAAAAATGTCTTCCTGCCCAGGTCATCACGAAGACGGTCATGGCGAGCAGGGTGAAGGCCAGGGTGGTTGGATTTATGGCATAGAGGCCGGGGACGAATGCTGTGAGGACGGGTGTCATCCATCCCATGATCCAGTGCATGAACGGATCGGTCATCCCACCGTGAGGGTGGGTGGGGGCGGCACTCATGAGCGGCATGGAGAGCACCATGGCGACCATCCCGAGTATGCCGCTGACCGTCGCCTTGTTGCGAAATGAGCGAAATTCCTCCGCCTGCGTGTGTTCCTGTTGCGCCTGCTCATCCTGGTCCGCGCGATCCGACGATTTGATCTCCGCTTCATATCCGGTTTGTGTAATGGCCAGTCTGACCGCATCCGATGTCGTAGTGACCGGATCATAGGCCACCTCCGCGGATTTCAACATCAGATTGACTGAGGCCTGAATGACGCCGGGTGCCTTGTCCAGCGCGCGTTGCACGCGGATTTGGCAGGCGGCGCAGGTCATCCCGCCGACCGAAAGACTCACCCGTCGGGTAGGGACCGTGTCTGGGGATTTGTCCCGTTTCCTCACGGTGGGATGTGATCGTATGCTCTCTGGTTTGGCGATGACGGTGTTCATGTCTGTTTTCCTATTCTGTAAGCTCGATGCTGATGGGTAAGATTTTTAGTATTAATTTTCAGGCATGTAAAAAGTCTGCACGTCCTTGCGTGGCCTCTCGCCCCGGTGTCATCCTGAGTGAAGCGAAGGATCTAGCTCAGCCTAGATATCTGCACCGGGCCCCAGATCCTTCGCCAGGGCTCAGGATGACAAGGAAGCTAGGACGTTACGGTTTCATTGATCGTTCATCGTGGGGCTGATGTCCTGAGTTCCGCCTTCCTCTGTACCCGCTTGACTGCAACAGCCTGAGCCATGAAGAAGTACCAATTGACCCAGGCAATTGCCGTCAGCCCACCGATGATGACGATCCATTCGATGGTATTCATAAGGCCTCCATGCTGGGCCGGGCTTTGTAGCCTTCCTCCTCGATCGCCTGAATAATTTGGTCGGGTGTGATGGTCTGCGGATAAAAGCCAAGGGTGGCTTCCCCAATTTTCACCTGATCCACCTTCACGCCCTTCAACTTGGAAAGGATGTTGGTGATACCTTGCACACAATGCCCGCAGCTCATGCCTTCAATGGTGAGTGTGAGATCTTCCATGGGAACCTCCGTCTGTTGAAATTGGTTTGTGTGTGGTGCATGTCCTGTTCGGTGTCCGACATGCCCGTTTGCTTATATAGACGGAGCCCGATCCCGATTCTTACAGGGGGTGGAGTGTTGAAAAAGCCTGCCCTGAGTCTGGCCGAAGGGGCCGCCAGCGGCGTTCTCGCCCCTTGGCCGTGCTCACGTACTCTTTCGTACGCTCCGCCCGTCCAAGTGGCTGCGGCCTTTCCTTCGAGAAGCCTCAGGACAGGACCGGACGGACCTTTTTGAACACTCCTTATGTGTTTGGTACGGGTCTTCGTTACACAACGGCAGGGCAATGTTCTCGAGCGAAGGGATGAATGTGGGGAGTGGGAGATGTGGGGAGAAGGGGGTGTTGGGGCTTATTCGCAGGTGCAATTCAAGCACCCATGCTTACTGCAAATCCCGCAGGAATCTTCCAGGGACTTGCGCAAGGCCTGGCGCGCTCGATGCAAACGGACCGTGAGGTTATTGGTGGTGATGTGTAAATCCCCGGCGACGGATTGCAGCGATTCTCCGGACAAATCGATCCGGCGAATGATGTCGGCATATTCGGGTTTGAGGGTCAACACGAGGCGATCCAGGCAGGCACAAATCGTGGGTTGTAGTTCATCAAGCGAAGGGACCTGATGGGTGCCCAGTGTCTCGGTCTCAACAAGAAAGGCTTGAAACCGCTTGTTGTCCGTTTCTTTGCTTCGATAATAATCAATCAACGCATGGCGAAGGATTTGATAGAACCAGGGGACGATCCGGTCCATTTTTTTGATGGAATGGAAATGGGCCAGGGCTTTCATGAAGCATTGTTGCAGGAGGTCTTCGGCAAAGGCGGGATTACCCAGACGGCGGGTCAGGAAGGCGTGGAAAGCCTGGCGATGATCGGTTAACTGCTTCATCACCTCATCTAAGAGGGGAGGGTGTTGGGCCTTCTTCGCCATTTCAGATGTGCTTTCGGTTTTCATGTGCTGCTCAAGGTTGTCGTCAACACGTTCAGGAGGGCGAGACGATAGCATGCCCGGCCGGCATTCGGGAAGATCGAATACGTGTCACGAAAGAGTCGACCTGGAACAATAGGTTCCCGGCTACACCCGGCGTGCATGATGACTCGAAAGGGAAACTGAATGGAAAAGGATGGCCGGTCATCCAACAGGGTGTGCGGGGATGATCGTGCAATGATGAGGGGTTTTATCCGGGCCACATATGCATGATGGATACGGATGACGAACTCCCCAGGCGGGACGCTCCGGCATTGACCAATGCCACGGCAGTGATCAGGTCGCGGATGCCCCCCGCCGCCTTGATGCCCACCCGTGTCCCGACAATACTTCGCAGAAACCCCACCTCTTCAATGGTGACGTGGTGACCGGCAAATCCTGTCGACGTTTTCACGTAGTCGGCTCCGGCCTTCTCCACGAGTTGGCAGCCTATTTGTTGTTCTTCTTTATTTAAGAGCGATATTTCGAGAATGACCTTGACCAGAATTTTTGATCGGGAGGCACGACGCGCGACGTTCATGACGCTCTGGATATCGTCCAGGACAGCTCCATGGTTGCCCGCTCGAAGCAAGCCAATCTGGATGACCATATCCAATTCATGCGCTCCGGCTTCAATGGCCAGTTTGGCCTCGTAGGCTTTCACGTCCGGAAGGGTGTTGCCGTGGGGAAAGCCGATAACCGTGGAAATCCGGACGGGAGATCCCTCCAGACAACGCGTGGCAAATGGAACCCAGAGCGGGGCGACGCAGACTGCCCCGAAGCCGAACGTCACCGCCTCTTCGCAGAGCTGTCGGATCCGGTCTTTGGTGGTGTCCGGTGTTAACGCGGTATGGTCAATAATTTTTGTGAATTCGTCGCGGGTCATCCTGCAGGCTCCGATGAGAGTTGCGAGAGGTTGCGGTGTCCCCTCCGAGAATTCGTACGACCTGACCGCGTCGTGGGTACCCGGATCAGAGAAGAAAGATGCATTGACAGGGCACGGATTACAATGTCTTGCGAATGTTGTCGTAGCCTTTCTTCAGTTCGTCCAGCACCAGTCCAAGCCCGGATGAAACGGATTCGCTTGTGTGACTGGCTTCCTTTCGGACCGCTTCCATCTTGGTCTTGACGTCTTCCCACCGTGTTTCCAGTTTCGCCCATTCATCACGCGCATCCGCTTTGGCCAGGTGTAGTTTGACCTGAAGCTCTTCACGCTGGCGTTTCAGATCATCGGCAATTTTTTGAAGCTGTTCTAATGAATGGCCCATGAATGCCTCCTTTCCTTAAGACCCTGCAGCAGTGGTTGATCAATCTTGTCCTAGATTAACAGGAAACCGGACCGGGAGTGTACTCCGCCACAAAGGTGAATCCATTTACCGGTCAATCGGCGATTCCTGTGGTGCGCAGGGAGGCAGGAATCGTGTCGATTCCCGGGAGTAGGCAGGGGAGCGTGGCACCTGGTCCTGTGCAGTGAGCGGTTACCACACTCAAAAATTTTCTGTGCGCTTATCGGGATCGAATATTTTTCAATTTTCCCTGAGCGAAACAGAATGTGCCAAAAGGCGCGTCCAGGGGTGTCCTAAGGCACCTTGAAGGAAAAGCCGCAGCCGCTGAGACGGGCGGGGCGTAGAGAGAGCGTAGAGAGAGCGTAGAGAAAGGTCTGTGAGCACTGCCGGCGGCACCTTTAGCTCAGGGCATACTTTTTCAACGCCCCGCCGGTTAAAAAGGATCTTTTTGTGCCTTTGCGTCCTCCGTCTTTACTTCGTAGGGGACGATATCGCAGGTGCAGCCTTTGACCTTCCGGTCGATATACATGGTCCAATGTCCGTCCCGGTTCACATCATGCCAGTAGAATAACGGCCATTCTTTGGTTTCGACCACCGAATTCCAATGTTCATTATATTCCGAGATGAGGATTTGACGGGCGGTTTTGTAATCGACGATGCCGTCCTTGCGGAGGGAATATTCTCGAATGTAGAGGCCGGTGACAATATTGATATCTTCGTCGACCAGGTACCCCTCATCCGGTTCGGGTGGCGGGATTTCCGCTGTGACGATTTCTCCTCCCATGAGAATAAGGGCTAAAACAATGGCGAGTGCGAAAATGGGGATGGTCGTTCGCATGACATCCTCCTTGGCTTGAGGCCCCGAGCCCGACTCCACCTGGTTGTGAGTGGACGTCCTCTCTCTGCCTTAGAGCAACTGATATGCCAGAGCTGATATGGACGGTTGGCGGGGATTCAGGCGAGGACAACCTGTTGAGTCGTAAGGAATTCGAATGGTGGTGAGACCGGTGTGGGGAAAACGCACGCGTCAAAATTTTGTCGATGATTTATCTCTTTAGGCACCAGGTGCAAATATTTGACACCCGGCGCGGGCTCTCACCAGGCATAGGCTTCGGGTGCGGGGCCTCCTGGTCCGGGGAAGATGGTATCTAATTTTTTTAACACCTCTTTGGACAGTGTGATGTCGAAGCTGCGCATGCCGCCCTGTAACTGGTCCAGCGTTCGGGGACCAATGATCGGTGCCGTGACGGCCGGCTGATGAAGCAGCCATGCCATGGCGATATGTGCAGGCGCCTCGCCGACTTCCCGACATAACTTTTCGTAGGCTTCCAGCCGTGGCCGGAATTTTTCCACGTTCTTGCGCAACTCTTCATCGGCCCGTCGTCCGCCGGTTGCGGGCTCCAGCGCCCCGGCCAGCAGGCCGCGCGCGACCGGACTCCAGGGAATTAGGCCAATGCCATAGGCTTCACAGGCCGGAATGACCTCCAGCTCAATCATGCGGTCATTCAGGTTGTATAAACTCTGCTCGGCCACCAGTCCCAGGAAATTCCGGTGCCTGGCCATTTCCTGCGCTTGCGCCAGATGCCATCCCGCAAAGTTACTGCTCCCGACGTATAAGATTTTCCCCTCGCGCATGAGTTGTTCCATGGCCTGCCAGATTTCCTCCCATGGCGAATGCCGGTCGACATGGTGCATCTGATACAGGTCGATATAATCGGTTTGAAGCCGGCGCAAACTGGCTTCACAGGCCCGCTTGATATGGAGAGCGGACAAACGGGATTGGTTGGGCCAGTCTCCCATCCGGCCGAACACTTTGGTGGCCAGGACCACTTTTTCCCTGCGTTGGCCTCCTTGCGCAAACCAACGACCGATGATCTGTTCGGTAATGCCTTCCCCCACTTCCCATCCATACACGTTGGCGGTATCAAAGAAATTAATGCCGAGTTCCAGTGCGGTATCCATGATCGTTCCACTGTCGGCTTCGGTGGTTTCCGGTCCAAAATTCATCGTGCCCAGACACACCCGGCTGACTTTCAACCCGGATCGCCCAAGATGGACATAGTGCATTCAGCCACTCCTCATCAAAGATGACGCATACAGCGGACAAGCATTGTCGTACTCTAGCAGGGTGTTGAAAAAGTCCGCCAGCGGCGTTCTCGCCCCTTGGCCGTGCTCATGTACTTCTCTGTACGCTCCGCCCGTCCAAGCGGCTGCGGCCTTCCCTTCGAGAAGCCTCAGGACAGGACTGGATGGGCCTTTTTGAACACCCTGCTTCGCTCATGGAAGATCGAAAAATTTTGGATCCCGAAAAGCTCTCAGACGAATGTTGAGTTTTTCAACAGCCTGCCAGCAAGAATGAAAAAATCTCTTCCGGAAGAAGGGAACTCAAATGGCGGCATGGGTCGCCGTGTGGAGCGTCCTGAATCGCCCGGACTGATCTTGGATGATTATTTTGAACTGCTTTCCCATTTGGCGTATGATGACCCCTTCTTCACGATTGTAGTGGGAGGTCCCATCCAACCCGGAGGTCCACCATGCCCACGTCGATTCAATATAGCATCGATAAGGCCGACCGCATTCGGTTTATCAATGAGGGATGGTTACAGTTTGCCTGCCAAAATGCCGGGGGACATCTGAATCGCGCGTATGTTATTGGAAAGTCCATCTGGGATTTCATCGAAGGGGAGGACCTCCGTCAGATCTACCGCCATATTTTTAAAGCCGTAAGAATGAATCAGCAGGCAGCGGTGTTCAAGTTTCGTTGCGATTCCCCGGTCTGTCGCCGCTATTTTCAACTCATGGTGTCTCCTCTTCCGGAGGAGGAACTGATGTTCTCGACTCACCCCATTCGTGTGGTTCCACGGGACCCTGTTTTGTTCCTTGATCCCGATGTCGAGAGAGGGGAGCCTTTCCTGACGATCTGTAGTTGGTGTATGAAAGTCCGTCTCCCGAACCGGGGATGGATCGAGTTGGAGGAGGTGGTGAATGCTCTTGATCTCCTTGGCAGCCCGGTTGTGCCGTCCTTGACGCATGGAATTTGTCTGGAATGTCAGAGCCATGTCGAGAAGAAGTTGAAAATCCTGAAGTGACCAGGTAGAACATCCTATGGCCCTGTTCCCGGCAAGGGAGTTTCGTGTGCTCGAAAAAATCCGACATGGTGGTGTATAGTCGTTCAGCGTATTCGTGGACAAAAGGACGCAAATCTCTGTGACCGGTTGTTCGTTGTGAGATTTATTATTGGTCAATTGGGAGGGTAGTATGGCCGTAACAAAGAAGTCGATCCGTCAAGCAGCTAGCAAACGCACTCCTTCTTCCTCAAAAAAGCAGACGCCTTCTCGCAAAAAAGGACCAGCCTCCTCCAAGAAAGGGCCCGCCTCCAAGAAAAGGACTGCCTCTCGAAAAAAGGGGATTGCCCCCAGGAAGTCCACGCGGCCTCAACGCGTGAGTGCTTCGCGTGCACCGGGAGGCATGGCCAAAACGATTGAGTCACTCAATGAACGCCTCGATATCATGCTCCCTGAAGTGATGTTCCGGATTGCCGCGATTGAGCATCTCTTAGTGAAAAATCAACTGTGCCTGTATGACGAATTGATTAATGCGCGGCAATTTATTCAGGAACAGGAACTTACGTAATCGGCATGTCCGGGCCGGAGACCGGGATCGAATGGGAACGGAATAGGCGATATTCACTCCTTGATGAAGAAGGGAAGGTTATGAGCGTCGACTTCAAGGAAACCATCGGGCACTATATGCAGCGTGATCTTGAAGGGGTGAGCGAAGACACCTCCGTGGTGAATGCGGCCAGTCTCATGGCGGCACGACGGATTGGCAGTCTCGTGGTCTATCCGGCAGAGCAGGAATCTCACCCGTCAAAAATTATCGGGCTTATTTCAGAAACCGATCTCCTTCGCCGGGTCATCGCCAAAGACCTGACTGCGGCAGGAACGACCGTGGGGCAGATTATGGCAAGCCCGTTACTCTCCATTCCCTCCGATCGCATGATGCTGGATGCCAGCCATTTCATGGAAAAGCATGGCATTCGCCATCTTTGTGTGACGGAAGGGGACGCCATTGTTGGCCTGATTTCCGTTCGTGATCTGGTGAAACATTTTGTGTATGCGGAGAAGGGCCCGATCCGGGATCTTGATGATGTGTACCGGCCTCTCAGTGTGCTGATGCGTCGGGATATTGAATCGATCGACCGGGAAGCGACCCTCATGACCGCGGCCAAGCGTATGGCCGACAAGCGGATCGGCGCTCTCATGGTGACGCAGGCCGGTGAGGTGGTGGGAATTGTCACGGAACGTGATCTGGTCCATAAGGGTATGGCTCGGAACCAGGACCTTGCCCAGACCAGGGTGGGTTCGGTGATGACGCAAACGCTGATCGATATTGATATCAACCGGACGGTGCATGATGCCAGCGATCTCATGGCCGAAAAAAACATCCGGCATCTGCCCATTACGGAAAATCATGCGATTGTGGGAATTTTGTCTGTGAGGGATCTGATGCGAATGATTTCCGTCAGGGATCGCCCCAGATTTCTCAACCAGCAATCATAGGGTTTCTCACCCATGGCCGGATTCATTCTTCAATGTAAGGAGCGCACCGATGGGGGCAACCCAAGCCTATGCCGCGTTGCAAGCCGGGGCTGTACTCGAACCGTTCAGCTTTGACCGGCGACCGGTCGGGTCGAATGACGTTCTGATCAAAATTCTGTTTTGCGGAGTCTGCCACTCCGACATTCATCAGGCGCGAGACGAATGGGGTGGATCCATCTTTCCCATGGTCCCAGGGCATGAGGTGGTCGGGACGGTGATCAGGGTGGGGGCAGATGTAAAGAAGGTTCGTGAAGGAGAGACGGTCGGCGTCGGATGTTTTGTCGATTCATGTCGTACCTGTTCCTCCTGTACCCGAGGCGTAGAGCAATATTGCGAAACCGGTATGATTCTGACTTACAACGGTCTCGACAAAGATGGCCGGCCGACGTATGGCGGCTACTCCAGCGAAATCGTGGTGCATGAGTCCTATGTGCTCAAGATTCCTCATTCTCTTTCGCCGGCAGGTGCCGCCCCGTTGTTGTGTGCGGGAATTACCACGTACTCTCCCTTGCGACAATGGGGTGTGGGAAAAGGCCATAGGCTGGCTGTGGTGGGGCTCGGGGGGCTTGGTCACATGGCCGTCAAATTTGGTAAGGCCTTTGGGGCGGAGGTCACCGTCTTGAGCCGCACGGACATGAAGCGGGGGGATGCGGAGCGTCTTGGGGCGACAGGGTTTGCAGCGACTTCGCAGGAAGGGACCTTTACGCGTCTGGCCCGCCAGTTTGATTTTGTGATTGATACGGTCTCCGGTACCCATGATTTCAATGCCTTTCTGGGGTTGCTGAAAACGGATGGAACCTACATTGTGGTCGGCGCGCCGAGCGAACCGCTCTCCGTTGAGGCATTTTCGCTTATTATGCGGCGGCGGCGGCTGGTGGGTTCTCTGATTGGCGGAATTCGTGAGACGCAGGAAATGCTGAATTTTTGCGGGGAGCATGGAATCACTTCCGATGTGGAGGTCATTCCCATGAAACAGATTAACGAAGCCTATGAACGGGTCCTGCGGGGGGACGTCCGTTTTCGTTTTGTCATCGATATGGCCTCGTTAACGAACGCGGCCACATAACGAGAGTTTCTTAAATGGTCCGGATATGTGTATCACCGGCAACGTCGCGAAGAGTATTTTTGGCGGGCCAGCCCGGTGGCAGTAAGAGGAGGAGACGGCAGTTCCCATTGCCTTTGCGAATAATGAGTGTTTGATAAATTTCCTCTTTCCCTAAAAAAGAGGGTTGCGATTCCATTAATCTCTGGTACTCTTGCTCAAAAGGGAGATTGCCATGATGGGAATAGTGGTGCATCTCGTTATCCTTCTGGTGCTGATTTTTCCGACCGACAGTCCGGCCCGCCGCGCCTCTTTCACTCCCGAACAAAAAGCACAGCTCGCCCGCATTCAAACGATCCGGGTTTCCGCCCTGGCGCTGACCGAAAAAGGTTTTATCTCGGCCGAGCCGATCTTCCAGGTGGTTCAGCGGCGATTCGAAGAGCTGGGATTTCAGGTGGTCACGGAGGCCGCTCAACCCCATGATGTGGAATTCCACATCATCTGCGAAGAGCGTAAACACCAACAAACCGTCGCACGCTTCGGCGGCGATAATGAGTTGACTGATACGCCGGACCGGCTCTGGCATGGCCCGGCCTGCCAGTTATCGTATCTCCTTGAGGGGAAGGACCTGAGCTGGCACAAAGAAGTACACCCCTCCATGGAGCCGGATGCTCATATTCTGCGAGAGGCGCAGGAGGTAGACTCCGGCGTTGCTGTTTTTGCGCAACTCACCCGTGAACTTGAACGGTTTGATTTTCCGGTTATGCTCCTCAGTGAATGGGGGCAGACCCATCGCCTGGTGTCCGTGCTGACCAATCCCGAGACGCCCCAAACCCGTCAATTGATTATTCTTGATTTGCTCCGACAGTTCCCGGATCCCGAAGCCCTTCCGTATCTCCTGAAAGAAGTTGAACGGGGGCAGGCTCCGGAGCAGGCAATTGCGGCTATTTCCGGTCTTGGACTCGAGGTCGTTCCGTACCTGCAAGGCCTGTTTGAAGGTCAGGACAGAGCGGTCTCGATTCGAGCCGCGGCAGCCAAGGGATTGGGACGGATTTTGCGAGCCGAAGGGGATCTGGAGGTGATGACGATTCTGCTGACGTATCTGTCCAACGCGACGTCGAAAATCCGGTCTTCTTCTGATATTGAATTTCCTGTCCTCACTGAAGTTGTGTGGGGTGTTGGGTCCATCCACCATAAACCAACGGTCGCACTCATCAACAATCTCCAAGACCGACTGTGGCTGATTTACGATAACTCCCCGGAGATGAAGAAACTACGGGATGTGGTCAGTGTCGTCCACAAATTCCAGGATTTCAATCAGCTTTGAAACGTGGATGCGAGTGGAGCGACGTGACAGTCGGGATTGGTTGAAGAAAGAAGGCATGCGGAGAGACTGTTGCATCATGCTCACGTTTCCCCCGGTTTCATCCCTCACTATTTTATTGCGGAGCAATCGAGAGCAACCCGGAACGCGCGTAAAAGCCTTTTCTCCCGCTTAGGTTGGGGGAAGAAGGGGCCCAGCCCATTGCCCTTGTATGCGCTGAACATCCACCAGATTATTCGGCGGACCAAGATCGGCCATGAGTTTGGTATCAATCCGGCCATGCGTCACATGCAATAGCTGTGGTTCACTCACGCCCGGCGATTTAAACCAATACCACCCGGGACAGCCAGGGGCTGTGTGATGCCAGGTTGGCACCACATGGCGCAGGTCCTGTGCCAGTTTCGCTTGAACCTGGCTCGCGTCATGCTGTCCCAATAATGATCGAATGCCCGCATACAATGCTTCCGCATGGGCTTGCAAGGTCATTGGACTGAGAATCCTTTCGTTTGAATATTCCTGAAAGATCGCCACATACCATACGCCATTTTCTTCCGGCGATTCAACGTTCGCCCTGTATCGCAACGGATCGGAAGGGCAGCCGGAGAAGAGTATTCCATATCAATTATCTGGAGAGGCTTTTGTCCGACAAACTAACGGAGCGGTATACTGCACGATTCCAAATTGGACCAGAGTGGTTCAGTAAAAAACCCGCATGGGCTAATGAGAAACAGTATAGAGGAGGCAACATGGATTGGGTGACGGTTATGGGATATGTCGCGGGGGCATGCACGACCTCGTCGTTTCTTCCGCAGGCAATTCAAATTGTAAAAACGAAACATACTAAAGATCTTTCCCTGAGTATGTATTCGATCTTAACTTCGGGTTTGATGCTCTGGAGCATCTATGGTTTGATCAATCATGATTGGCCGCTCCTCATCGCCAATCTGGTGACGTTGTTGCTGGCCGGTTGGATTTTCGTTTTGAAGCTCCGGTACGGGTAAAGGACACATAGGGGGAAATTTCGCCTTGTTTCAGACAACCGGTTTTGTATGATGGTATGGCAGAATGAGAGGGGATGAGAGCGGGTGGTAAGAAAGTGGGCAGGAAACATCGCATTAGTCTTCATGGGATGTGGAGTTGCCTTTGTTCTCGCTGAAATCGGTCTTTGGCTTTTCGGAATTTCCTACCCCTCGTTTTTTATCGCTGACAATCTGACCGGCTATGCTCACAAACCGGGGACTGAAGGTCTGTATTCTGATGAAGGTGAAGCCTACATCCGGATCAATCGTTCCGGTCTGCGCGACCATGAGCACACTCTCGAGAAGCCCGTTGGGACCTTCCGCATTGCGCTTCTGGGCGATTCCTACACTGAAGCGCTACAGGTCCCGACCGAACAGATCTATGGGGCCAGGCTTGAACACGAGCTATCAGACTGCCCCTCCCTCGCCGGGCGTCAGATAGAAGCCATGAATTTCGGTGTGTCCGGCTTCAGTACAGCCCAGGAATTGCTGGTGCTGCGTCATAAGGCTTCTCCCTATGATCCGGATCTTGTCCTGCTGGCATTGTATACAGAGAACGATATTCGTGGGAACCTGAGAGAATTGTACGGGAAAAACAACATTCCTTATTTCATCATGAACGCCGGGCATCTCGTCCTCGATAATTCCTTCCATCACACGACGGAATTTTGGTTTCAACACTTGCCGCTGAGTGCCGAGGTCTTTGAAGTCTCCCGCGTGCTACAGGTGTTTCGCCATGCCAAATACAAACTTAAATCCTTTCTGGAACAAGGGGCTCAGCAACGGCAGATGAAGGACTGGGAAGATCCCGCTCTTCGTCTCGATCAACTGGTCTATCTCGACCAGCCGGACCCATCCTGGAAACAGGCCTGGGAGATTACCGAACGATTGATCGTGCAAATGAAACGAGAGGTAGACGATGCCGGCCGCCGGTTTCTCCTTGTGAGCCTTTCGAATCCCGACCAGGTTCATCCCGACGTGCAACATCGACAGGCATTGGCCCGTCAACTTGGCGTACCGGATCTTTTGTATCCGGATCGGCGCATTCAGTCTTTGGCGAAACGGGAAGACATCGAATTATTGAGCCTGGCAGAACCGCTTGCCACCTATGCTGAACAGCATGGTGTGTTCTTACATGGATTTCAGAACACGGCATTGGGGAAGGGCCACTGGAACGCCGCCGGTCACCGGCTTGCGGGGAAGCTCATGTCTGAGAGGATCTGCCTGATGATGGAATCGATCGTTCCGGCGAAAGACTTACAGGTGGAATGACTGCGATTATTTCCACCCTCGGGGGGGTCGGATGTGACACAGATTTTTATGCATAACCTCGCTGCACTCGCCAAGACTCTTCCCGTGGAGATGCGTGCTCCCTATTCTCGTGCCTACGGCCAGGAGGCGCTCGAGATGGCCAGGTCTTACTATTTGGGGTATGACCAGTCGTCAGATTGACCTGTCCCCTCTATGCGATTTCTGCACAAGTGGGGGTGTTGGGCCGTTTGGGAAATATCATTGAACTTGAGCCAGGGCCCGTATTGGCGAATCCCTCGAAAATGCTCTCTTCCGCCTCTTCGTCGATTTCAATCTGTGAACGGATTTCACTCCGCTATCAGGTCGGTCTGAATGCACATGCCCTTTCCCGGAAGGGTATGTGATGGCCCAAGCGTTGAAGAACATCCCTGGCAGGTCAGTAAAGGTTCCGGGTGGTAAACCTGCGGCGACTGCTGCGGCGAATCTCAAACTCGTGGTGTATTGAAAGGCTTACTAACTTAGTATTGCCGTTGCCCGGGGCCAAATTATTGAGTCGTCTGACGGCAAAGCCAGGAATGTGACTAGGCTACGATCGGCAATTTGTTGCAAGGGTCTGTTGAAAAAAGCCGCCAGCGGCGTTCTCGCCATTTTTCCGTGCTCACGTACTCAGCGTACGCTCCGCGCGTAAAAACGGCTGCGGCCTTGCTGAACGGACCCTTCGGGAAGACTCAGGGCATGCTTTTTTGAACCGACCCGGAGCCTTTGATGAGTAATCTCATCCTGGGCAAATTTGTCCTTGTTAATCTTAATTATTCAACACTCCCAGCAACGTTGCTGAGACCGGCCGGGTGATTATTCGATCCGCCGAAGGAAGGGGCGGATCCGGTATCTTCCTTGTCGAGGATAATATCGAAAGCCAGGGACAGGCATTGGAGCGTATCTCTCGAAGTCCCTTATCATCGGTCTAGCGCGTGCAAGGCATGTCTCAGGTCGGCTTCTCCTTTAATATTTCTGTCGATGTCCGGCCTGCTGGGGGGCGGTAAGCGTGGTCCGAATATCCGATCAGTGCTTGAATTTTTATCTTGCAAGAATTCAGACTGGGTCTTTTTCATAATTTCTCAATGAGTTTGACGCAGGGCTGTGTAATCCTCGCACTGGCCGGGGATGATTCCCTCTGGATTCTGCCAACAACAAATGTGCTGGAGTATGGTATTCTTGAGACCCTCAAGGCATGACGTGAAAGCCATGCCTGAGGAGTGTGTGATGCAATTATCAGGGCGATGATCTCAGCTGCGCCCCTGTCCGGATAATCAATCAAGATCTTCCCTTCTTGTGTGCAAGAGGACACTCTAAGCCCTGCTATGGTTGATCCTGTACCTTCTCTCACATCCTCTCATTCCGATCGACCCCGAATCCCGACAAGTATTTGGGCGTTGGGATTGGTGAGTTTGTGTATGGATATGTCGTCCGAGCTGATTCACAGCTTGCTCCCGGTCTATATGGTGTCGGTGCTTGGTGCCGGTCTGTTGTGGGTCGGCCTCATTGAAGGATTTGCTGAAGCCACGGCCTTATTGACCAAGATGTTTTCCGGCGTGTTGAGTGATTATTGGGGGAAACGCAAGCTGCTGACGGTGATTGGCTACGGCATGGCGGCGGCGACCAAACCGTTATTTCCCTTAGCTTCCAGCCTGACTACCGTGTTTCTCGCGCGGTTTCTGGACCGCGTCGGGAAGGGTATACGTGGAGCCCCGCGTGATGCGCTGATTGGAGAGTTGGCGCCGCCGGATTTGCGCGGGACGTGCTACGGGCTTCGCCAATCGCTCGATACCGTCGGTGCGTTCCTTGGGCCGTTGATGGCTATGGGGTTGATGGTTGTGCTGGCCGATGACATCCGAGCCGTGTTATGGGTTGCCGTCCTCCCCGCGGTACTGGCCGTGTTTCTGTTGATCGTTGGCGTTCAGGAGCCTCCCTCTATTCGTCCTGAGGGAAGGTTGCAAACGGGTATTCGGCTGAATGATCTGCGGAGGCTTGTTCCGGCCTACTGGTGGATTGTTGTGTGTGGAGCCCTGTTAACCCTGGCGAGATTTAGCGAAGCGTTCCTTGTTTTGCGGGCCGAACATCTCGGGTTATCGGTGACATTTATTCCACTGGTGATGGTCGTGATGAGTGTGACCTATGCCGCGTCGGCTTATCCGGCAGGCAGGCTTGCGGATAAGATGAGTCGTCGTCCGTTGTTGGTCGCAGGATGCCTTTTCTTATTGGTGGCTGATGTGATTCTTGCTGTTGCCGGCGATGTGGTTGTGGTGATGATTGGAGTGGCGTTCTGGGGCATTCATATGGGCCTTACGCAAGGCCTCCTGGCCACCCTCATTGCGGATGCCTCACAGCCTGAGCTTCGCGGAAGCGCCTTCGGTGTTTTCAGTTTCGTCTGCGGTGTGGCACTTCTCGGTGCGAGTGTGCTGGCTGGATTCCTCTGGGACCAGTTCGGTCCCTCCGCGACCTTTCTGAGTGGAGCGGTGTTGACGGCTGTCGCTTTGTTCGGGTTTGTTCTCCATAACCCGGATACCCTTCATCCGAACCGAGGATAATGGTGCCTTGTGGTGTCACGAAATAAGGAGAAGATATGACTACCCTGTATTGGTACGCCGGCGCTGCGCTGGCGGAAATTAGCGGGTGTTTTGCTTTTTGGGCCTGGTTCCGGCTGGGGCGATCGGCGTGGTGGACGGTGCCCGGCATGGTGAGTCTGCTTGTGTTCGCTCTGTTATTGGCACGAACCGAGACTGCATTTGCGGGTCGAGCCTATGCCGCTTACGGCGGCGTATATATTGCGGCCTCTCTCTTATGGCTCCGGGGTGTTGAACAGATCCACCCTGATCGTTGGGATTGGCTCGGGGCCGGGTTATGTCTTGTCGGAGCGGCGGTGATCCTTTGGGGCCCTCGTCCCGCGTAATACATTAGAGGGCAACGGGTTGCGCGGTGGGTGGTGTTGGTCAGGTTGGCAAATGGTGAAGGGGATCTTCTGAGCGTTGACGAGGGGGTGTTTCCTTCCGCCTCGTCAACTTGCGGGTCTTCGCCGAGTGGGCACGAATGCCCTTAGCTATTTTTTGCCTTTTTTCTCGGCCCGCTTTTCCTTCATGGTTTTCGCTGGCTTCTTTTTGGTTTCTTTGCGTGCGTCCTGGCTCTTGCCCATGGTGTGCTCCTTGTGTTGTGAATGATGCGGCTTTGTAAGGTGCCGTTCGGAGGCGGATGGTAGCGAACCCGGAAGAAAAAGTATAGATGGCGTGAGGGGAACAGTCGGAAATTACAGGTGAATGAATGTGGTGGGAGAGGTTCTTGACGAAGACTCCCAGTGGATGGGGCAATGCCCGGGGTGGCGATGGAAACGTGGGCGGGCGTCATGATAGAAAATAAGGATAGTTGAGAGGGTGTCAGATATGGCTTTCGAAAGGAGGGCACGATGGCTGATCAATGGATGCTGCGTGGGGTCGAGTTTTCCAATTGCAACTGCACCTATGGGTGTGGGTGCCAGTTTCATGCCCCCTCGACCCACGGATTTTGCGAGGCAATGGGCTCGGGGCATATTGAAGAGGGGTATTTCAATGACACGCGTTTGGATGGATTGAACTATGTCATGCTTTTGCAATGGCCCGGGGAAATTGCTCAGGGAAATGGAACCCAGCAGATTTTAATCGATGCGCAAGCGGATGCCTTGCAACGCGAAGCCCTCAGAAAAATCCTCCATGGCGAGGCGACCGTTCCGGGGGCTACCCACTTTTTTGTGTTCAATAGTACGATGACCAACGTGTTGGAACCGCAGTTTGTTCCGATTGATCTCTCCATAGATGTGGAGGCAAGACAGGCCACGGTCAAGGTCCCGGGCTTGGTGGAATCGAAGGGGACACCCATTTCCAATCCTCATACCGGAAGAGACCATCGTGCGAGAATTCATTTGCCGGAAGGATTTGAATATACCGTAGCCGAAGTGGGCAATGGGTCGACCAAAGCTCAAGCCGGGATTACGTTGAACCTGTCTGATAGCTATGGGCAATTTAATATTCTTCATATGAATCAGGATGGAGTCATTAGAGCCTGATTGTTGAGCGATGCATCTATCCTTGTGAATGACTTCTTTTTCGGCCACCATCATTTTCCGCCATCTTGAATGTGCAGAGTGTTGACGACGCTGTGTTGGGTCTCCCGGTTTGGCTCAGGATAGCCCCCATGTCGTAATCTTGACCGTCGCGCCCACCCGGACTTTGCCCTTCTGGTCAGGAAGGGAACCTTCTCTCAGACTCATCAGGCCAAGGTGTCCGCCTCCCGGTTATTCAACCTCCCTGTCAGTTGCTGATTGTTTCAGGGGTTCTTATAGTCCGTTTCCATGAGTCCCTCTCCCCTTCCGTCATTGCCTAGGTTACCCACGCGTGATCGAATCACGATTCTCTCAGCCCTGGTTGGCGTGATTGTTCTGGCTTGGGCCTATGTCCTGTATCTCCGGGCGAAAATGCCCATGATGCATGCTGATGCGCCCGTGGCGATTATACCGTTGCATCCATGGAGGCCCGTGGACTTTGTGTTTGTGTATCTGATGTGGGCAGTCATGATGGTCGGGATGATGCTGCCAAGTGCCGTCCCGATGACCTTGTTGTATGCAGGCATGGTTCGCAAGGCCGAGCGGCAGGGTTCACCCATGGCTCCGACGGGGGCGTTTGTGGCCGGGTATTTATTTTTATGGTGTGTCTTTAGTCTAGGCGCGACTGTCGTGCAGTGGGGATTGCATGAAACGGCCATGCTCTCGCCCATGATGGTGGCCAAAAGTCATGTTGTCGGTGCAGGGCTCTTGATGGTCGCGGGTCTGTATCAACTGACCCCGTGGAAGGCTGGGTGCTTAGATCATTGCCGTGCACCTGCTCATTTTTTTGCCAAGCATTGGCGACCGGGTGTTCGCGGCGCCTTTCGATTGGGACTTCATCATGGGGCGTTTTGTCTGGGTTGCTGTTGGGCCTTGATGGGGCTGTTGTTTGTGGGTGGGGTGATGAATGTCCTCTGGATTGCGGCAATAACGGCCTTTGTGTTGTTCGAAAAGGTGTTGCCGGTCGGCGCCTTGAGTGCTCGCTTGAGATGGGCGGCCGGGATCGGCCTGGTTGTGAGTGGGGTGGGGGTGTGGGTTCTGGCCTAACGGGTTGTCCGTTTTGAGGATGTGCCCCTTCCACGACGGCTCGATTACTTTGTGGGTGAATCGGGTGTCACAACGACTACGCCGTCTTCGGTGACGGGAAAGCGTTGGCGATCGTGATGGAGGTCATGGCCGATGATGGTATCGGGAGGAATGACGACACCCTTATCGATGATGGCCCGGCGGATACGGGATCGCTCCCCGATTTTGACATTTTCCATGATGACGGAATCGTGGACTTCTGCATGATGCTCTATGTGGACGTTTGGTGAGAGCACGCAATTTTGCACCAGGCTTCCGGAGATAATGCAGCCGCCTGAGACGATGGAATCCAGTGCCAGGCCTCTGCGCCCTCCCTTAAACTCATCGGCAAAGACAAATTTGGCGGGCGGGTATTGGCCCTGGTAGGTACGGATGGGCCAGGCTTCATCGTAGAGGTTGAGGTGGGGGTCAACCCCGACGAGATCCATGTTGGCTTCGTAGTAGGCGTCCAGGGTACCGATGTCCCGCCAGTACTTGACCTCTTTTTTGTTTTCATCTTCAAAATTATAGGCAAAAACTTTTTTGTTGTTTTGTATCATGTTGGGAATAATATTTTTCCCGAAGTCATGGGCCGTCGCCATTCCGGAGTCTTTGCGCAGTTCCTCATAGAGATGGTCTGTCCGGAAAAGGTAGATGCCCATGGAAATAAATGCATGGGTTGGATCGTCAGGTACGTGAAACGGGTTGGCCGGCTTTTCCTCAAACCGTGTCACCCGGTTTGAGGGATCCACCCCAAGGACCCCGAACTGCCGAGCTTCTTCAACCGGCCATTCAAGGGCGCCCACGACGGCATCCGCCTCCGTTTTTTGCATGAACCTGAGCATGTCGGCATAGTTCATTTTGTAAAGGTGATCTCCGGCCAGCACCAATAAAAACTTCGGGTGTTCCTGTTCCAGCAAAAACAGGTTTTGATGGACGGCGTCGGCTGTGCCCCGGTACCACTCGGCGTTGATGCGTTGTTGCGGTGGGATGGAGAAGATGAATTCACCCAGCTCCGGGTTGAAAATCGACCATCCTCTCCGGATGTGGCGGTCCAGCGAGTGGGATTTATATTGAATGAGCACGGCAATTTTGCGTAGCCCCGAGTTGAGGCAATTGCTCAGGGTCACGTCGATGATGCGGTATTTGCCCCCAAAGGGCACCGCAGGTTTGGCGCGGTGTTGGGTGAGCGGGAGGAGCCGTTCGCCACGCCCGCCGGCAAGGATCATGGTATAAATATCAATCATAAGGGGGAAAGTATGATATCAAATGGCCGGGATGGAAGGAATGGGTTGCGTCCCGGCCGTGGCTTGGCGCGCAAGCCCTGGGCTTGCAATGGAGTTTGGGTGAGCTGGCCCGGGTTTGCCTGATTTATGCTGGCTTCGCCTTGGCCTTGAGGAGTGCGGTGATGGCTGCCTCAAGGTCTGATGGGTCTGTTGAGGGGGCATAGCGTTCTTTGACCGCACCGGTCTGGTCCACCAGAAATTTCGTGAAGTTCCACTTGATGGCCTCCGATCCGAGTACGCCGGGTGCCTCGGCTTTGAGATGTTTGAAGAGGGGATGAGCATCGGGCCCATTCACGTCCACCTTGGCAAACATCGGAAAAGTCACACCATAGTTGGTTTGACAGAACGCGAGGATTTCTTCGTTCTCCCCCGGGTCCTGGCTCCCAAACTGATTGCAGGGAAATCCGAGGATCTCCAGTCCTTGTGCATGATATTTTTTATAGAGATCTTCCAACCCCTGAAACTGAGGGGTGAATCCGCATTTTGAGGCCGTATTGACGATGAGTAACACCTTACCCTTTTTGGTGGCGAGGGACTCTTCTTTACCCTGAATGTTCCGGCAGGTCATGTCGTAAATCGTGCTCATGGGCTTTATCCCCTTACAGTGGTTGAGTGGATCAATGGTTGTGGTGTGACATGTGAATGGACATTCAGCTGCCAATTGTAACATTCGAATACCGGGTGGGGCACGCGAGGGGAGACGGAAAATTTGACAGGATAGGGATTGTCCTGTAACCTACCCTCTGTTCATGTCGATTCGGTCCGACGACGGGAACATTCAATAAATCTTCGGGCCCCGCGATCGTATCGCGACCAGATCCTGCTCGGAGCGGACTTCCCACCTGATTCTGCTTCACTCGGTTTTCTGAACCCGCTTACATACGATCCTTGTAACAAAAGGAATAGTTTTATGTCTTCAACTGCGTTGTCACAGTTTGGTGCGCTTGGTGTGTCTGCTACTTTGGTTGGGGTGTTGAATAAGCTCGGTTTAACGGAACCGACCCCGATTCAAGTTCAGGCCATCCCTCCGGCTCTGGAAGGCCGGGATGTGCTGGGCTGTGCCCAGACCGGCACCGGAAAAACCGCCGCCTTTGTCATTCCTATCATTGAACGATTGGTAGATGGTCCTAAGGGCCACCCTCGCGCGATGATTTTAGCGCCAACCCGGGAGTTGGCATTTCAAATTCAAGAGACGGTTGATAAGTTCGGGCGTGTGCGCGGGATTTTTGCGACCACGCTGGTGGGTGGTGCTGATATGCATGCGCAAGTCCGCGGCTTACGGCAACGTCCCGATATCATCGTCGCGACGCCGGGTCGTCTCCTTGACCATATGTGGCAGGGGACGGTTTCGTTTGCCAAACTTCGGATGGTGGTCCTCGACGAAGCCGATCGGATGCTTGATATGGGGTTTGCGCCTCAGCTCAATCAAATCATTGAGGCGTTGCCGGAAACCCGGCAAACCTTACTTTTCTCGGCAACGATGCCGAATAATTTGGCTGATTTGGCTCGGATGTCTCTCAACGATCCGTTTAAGGCCCTGGTCGCGAAATCTGCCACACCGGCTGAAGGCGTCACCCATACGGTGCATCACACTGCCAATTCCGATAAAACCTCTCTGCTGCTGTCTATTTTAAAGGAGACAGAGGGGTCGGTCCTGGTCTTTACCCGGACCAAACATCGTGCCGATCGGATCGGGGAAACCCTGGAAAAGGTCGGTTGTCGCGTGGCGGTATTACATGCCGGACGACGGCTGCCTCAACGCCGTGCGGCCCTGGAAGGCTTTCGCCGGGGGCGGTTTGAAATTTTAGTTGCGACCGATATTGCCGCTCGCGGGTTGGACGTGGACAATATTCAACACGTGATTAATTATGATTTGCCTCATGTGCCGGAAGATTATATCCATCGTATTGGTCGGACGGCGCGCAAGAATACCAAAGGGTGGGCTACGAGTTTTGTGACCGGTGAGGATAATCGTTCGTTACGCATGATAGAAAAATTGCTGGGAAAAGCGGTTCCCTGCGCTCCTGGAAGCCGTCCGCCAATGCCGGCCATTGCACCCGAGAGACGCGGGCCACGGCCTAATTCCACGGGTAGAGGATTTGGTGCGCCTCGATCCGGGAGCCCTGCGAGACATGACCGACCGGCTATTCGTCGGCCGCGTCCGTCGACCCTCGCTTCCTAACGCTTCTCGCACAGACTCTTTTAATATTTGTAAAAGAGTCTTAGGAGTTTTCCTGAAGCCCGGATCATTCTGGTCCGGGCTTCATGGTTTTTGAAATGTCTCCGTCTCTCCACTTCTCGTTTTCTACCAAGTCGTGCTTCCATATCCTTCCTGGGCATTTGCCTGAACCGTAAGTGCCTGGGTCGCGCTTTCCGTTTGAAACAATACCGTGCTTGGGCCTCGCACCGCGCCGGTAGTGGTTAGGGGCCCAAATGGGAAAACTGTTGTGGCCACTGTCTGTTCCAGCTTTGGTTCTGGAAAGACTTATGGATGAGAGTAGATGGTTCCTTCCGCCCTCATCGAGAAAGGGAAGATTTTACTATGAGTTTTCCACTAGAATTTGGTGATCGGACGTCTTTTTTTACTTTTTCAAGGAGGTGCTGACGATGCGTGTCCTAACCTGGATCACTCGACTGAGTGTTAGCCTGTTGTGCCTCGGACTTGTCGCGGCTTGCGCTTCTCATTCATCCGGAAAGACCAATCCACATGTGGCGGAAGCCGTTACGCATGCACAGGAAGCCGTCGATCATGGCGGCATGGGGCATGCCGATGCGGTCGTGACCCATGCAAAAGCTTCCCTTCAACATGCGCAGGCTGCGAAAAAGGACATGACGAATCCTCACCTTGATGCGGCCATCTCCGAATTAGGGGAGGCTATTACACATGGTCAAGCCGGACATGCTGATGTGGCAACCGGTCATGCCAAGTCTGCGGTGACGCATTTAAAAGAAATTAGTGGAATGACACCCACCGCCGGAGGGTATTATTGAAGGGATTGTCAGTTTTATGTTTCTGCGAGTAGCGCAGTAATGATACCGGGGATACAAGAACCCCGCCGATTCCGGCGGGGTTCCTGTTGACAAATATGCCCAACCTCAGGGAGCAGTGGCATTTTTGATATCCAAAATTTTCACATCAAAGTAAAGCGTTTTCCCTGCTAAGGGGTGATTGAAGTCTAAGACGACCACTTGTTCTTTGACTTCCGTTACTGTCGGGTGGACGACACGGCCTTGTCCGTCCTTTCCTTGTAATTGCACCCCGACCTTCCGTGCATCAGGTGGAATTTGGTCAATGGGCACTTCCTGAATGGCCTGAGGGTCGACCTTGCCATACCCCTGTTCCGGGGCGACGGTGACTTGTTTGCGTTCTCCCGCCTTCATTCCATCCAGGGCCGTTTCCAGGCCAGGAATAATTTGGTGAGATCCCTGAGTAAATGTCAGAGGTTCTCCTCCTACGTTGGAGTCGAGCACCTCTTTGTTTTCCAAGGTCAACGTGTACTCCATTGAGATGGACTTTCCTTCAGAAACGGTCATGGGCGAGCCTCCCTCTTGAGAATCTGCCTGCGCAGACGTGGTCATCGCTGAGGCCACCAGCAAGGAGCAACATACAACCCGGGCTAATACATGCAGTGCCATAAGACTGATCCTCCGCAAAAATTATTGCTGATATAACAGTTGGCTGGAAAAGAGGGCGGTTGAAAATGAGGGGGTTAATAACCGGACGCTTCCAGGCTGTTGGTGAACGAATGATGTAATTTATCAGAAAAATAAATAGCTTGGCTATGAGATCGGAAAATATCCTGTTGCCCTATTCCATATCAGGGCTTGACTCCTCCCCGGTATCCATTGAGCATAGGAAATCATGAAAAAAAGAGGCCAGGAGGGTGAAGATTGGAGTATGGTTTGCTTTCTTTGACTGTTGCTGGGCTGCCAACCCCGATACAATCCGTCGATTGGCGCACAGCTCTGAGTGTTTGATCATGAAGAATATGTTTAGCGTTCTTAAGACATTTCTCCGTGAATGGAGGAGGAAAGGCTCAGAATGGAACCCAACGAACGGATGGTGAAAGCGAAGCAGCAGGTTGCCCAACATCGGCGAGAATTCTCCTGTCGGGAAGTGGATGAACCTCAGGATGAACGGGTTCCCCCCGGCCAGCATGTGGTGAATAATTTTCCGGTCCTGGATTTGGGCTGTAAGCCGGATATCGTCCTGGCTGAATGGGCTTTAAGTATTGATGGGTGCGTGGCCAATCCGCTGACATGGGATTGGGAGACATTTGAACGGCAGCCTCAGGTGCAGATCACGGCTGACTTTCACTGTGTCACCTCCTGGACCATGTTGGATAATGAATGGAGAGGTGTGAAATTTCAACATCTATTAAATTTGGTTCGCCCCTTGCCCGAGGCCAAGTTTGTACTCTTCGAAGCGTTTGATGAGTATACGACCAATGTCACCCTTCAGGTTTGCGACGATGATGATGTGCTGCTGGCCACTCATTGGAATGAAAGGCCATTGACCAAAGACCACGGTGGACCGGTACGTGTCATTATTCCCAAACTCTACGGTTGGAAAGGGGCAAAGTGGGTCAAAAAAATTACGTTTTCGGATCGCGATCAAAAGGGGTTTTGGGAAGTGCGTGGATATTCCAATACCGCGCGACCATGGGACAATGACCGTTATGGGTGACCCTGTAATTCAGTCTTTCCCCCTCTCTTCTGTGCATTTTCGATTTAGCTATGTCCGTTCGTGATCCTTTTTGTATTTCCAAAGTTGAAGCGTGGTCAATCGCCCTGCCGCTTCTGGCACCCTTTGTCGTGGCATCAGGAGCCATGACGGTGGCTCATAATGTATTTGTCCGTGTGACGCTTCGAAACGGCGCGTATGGTTTTGGGGAAATGGCACCGTTTCCCGAAATTTCAGGCGAAGATCAGGCGGGGAGTCTTCAAAGCTTTCCTCTTGCCGCAAAAGCCTGTCTTGGGCAACCTGTCACTCAGTACAGAAAATTGGCGCACCGGCTTCGTGAAGTCGCCTGGCAGAATCCATCTGTGCGATGTGGTATGGAAACGGCCTTTCTTGATGCGTTGTGTCGGGGCATGGGTATTCCTCTCTGGGGACTGTGGGGAGGGGCCGATGTGCGACCACGGGAAACCGATGTCACGCTGCCAATTGGACCCCTCGATCAGGTTGTTGCCACCGCCCGGTCATGGTATGCAAGGGCATTCCGGATTTTTAAAATGAAAATTGGCCTTGAGGTCGATGAGGATATCAAGCGGATTGCCGCCGTGTGTGCGGCATGTCCCCAGTCGAGGTTTATCCTTGATGCTAATGAGGGATTTTCTTTGGAGCAGGCAAGTGAATGCTTGAAGACCATGGAGCGGTTGCGTCTTCCTGTGATGTTATTCGAACAACCGGTCGCACGAGAGGATGTTGAGGGGTTCGTGACTTTGCGACGCAGAGGAAGGATTCCGCTTGCCGCTGATGAATCAGTTCGCTCCGTACAGGATGCCCGAGGATTAATTGAACGCAACGCGGTTGATGTGCTGAATCTGAAAATTACGAAATGTGGGGTAGTGGAATCCATGGATATTGCCGGGTTGGCCAGGGCCTCAGGCCTCAAACTTATGATTGGTGGCATGGTAGAAAGTCGAGTGGCCATGGGGTGTTCTTTCAGTTTGGCCTTAGGCTTCGGAGGGGTGGAATTTTTGGATCTTGACACGCCGATTCTATTGTCACAAGACCCGGTACAGGGCGGGTATGCGTATAAGGGACCGGTTTTGCAGCCATGGGAAGAGTCGGGGCTTGGGATGGAGATGCGCCAGGAGCCCTCATCGGTGGTCGTCGTTGAATAGGGGGTGTTGAGGAATGATCAGGAGTTTCACCTTTTGGTTGTCCGCAGATATCTCCATCGCACAACCGGCCGTCCGATGATCAAGGAGTTTTCTTTTATGTGTAACTTCGGGAATGGTTTCCCTACGACAAGTCTCAGGACAAGTTTTGTATCCCCGCCTAACAAGAACCGGGGTGTGAAGAATGCGGTTTCCGGATTCAATCGTCTCTTGCTTGCCAGAATTCTCATTTACTGGGTAGGATCATTTAACGGCTGGAATGAGGTTATTGGCTTAACCAGGATGGTGATGAATGGGAATAGGTAATCGAATGATGAGATGGAGCAAAAGCCTCGGACTTGTGGGGCTGGTGTGGTGCGTTTGCGCAGGGCCGGTGTTTGGTCAGGATCTGGCCTCCTTTGAGCAACGTGTGACACGGCATACGTTGAAGAACGGCTGGACCTTCATTATTGTGGAACGTCCGGTTGCCCCTGTTTTTGCCTTTATGACGCGAGTCAATGTGGGATCGGCTCAGGAAGTCATGGGGCAAACGGGACTGGCTCATATGTTTGAGCATATGGCCTTTAAAGGTACCCCTCACATCGGGACGATTGATTACGACGCAGAAAAGATTGCGTTAGCGGCATTGGAAGAAGCTTACCAGGCTTATCAAACGGAGAAATTTGCTGCCGATTCTGACCCGGAGAAGGTGGATCGTCTTTATGCGGTTTTTAAGGAGCGACAGCAAGAGGCTTCTTCGTTTGTGGTGAAAAATGAGTTCGGCGATATCATAGAACGAGAGGGTGGGGTTGCGTTAAATGCCTTTACCGGTGCTGATGTCACGGGGTATTTTTATGCTCTTCCGGCCAATAAAGTCGAACTGTTTGCGTACTTGGAATCCGAGCGTTTTTTGCACCCGGTGTTTCGGGAGTTTTACGAAGAACGGGACGTGGTCATGGAAGAGCGTCGAATGCGCACGGAAAGCCAACCCTTCGGCCGGTTACTCGAACAGTTTGTGGCGACGGCCTATATGGCTCATCCATACCATCATCCGGTGATTGGCTTTGCCAGCGACATCCAATCCTACACGATGACCGACGCGAAGAAGTTTTATGAAGCGCAGTATGTGCCTACGAATTTGGTGACAGCGATCGTTGGAGATGTGAAAGCGGAGGCGGTCATCCCGATTCTTGAAAAATATTTCAATCGAATCCCCTCTGCTCCCGCTCCTCCTCCGCTTCGAATCGTGGAGCCTCCGTCCATCGCGGAAAAAATTGTGAAGCTGCAGGATCCTTCCCAACCCTTATACGTGGAGGGTTATCATAAGCCACCTGTGACCCATGCTGATCAACCGGTGTACGATGCGATCGATGATATTTTAACCAATGGGCGGACCTCTCGATTGTATCGATCGATGATCCGGGACAAACGCATCGCCGTGTCGGTGGGAGCTTACGGGGAATATCCGGGGGACAAGTATCCCCACGTGTGGATGGCCTATGCCGTTCCCGGCCGGGGCGTGACGAATGACACCGTGCAGCAGGCATTACGGGAAGAGTTTGACCGCCTGAAAACCCAGGATGTCTCCGATGAGGAACTGGCACGATTTCGTACCCGTGCCAAAGCGGGGTTGGTTCGGGCTTTGAATAATAACCTTGGTCTGGCCATGCATCTCACCGATTATCAAATGTTGTTTGGAGATTGGCGCGAGTTATTCCGGTCCATTGATCGGTTGGATCAGGTGACCAAGGCCGATATTCGTCGGGTGGCTAACACGATGTTTCAACCAACGAACCGGATCGTGGGCATGATTGAGACGGTTTCTCCTGCCGGGGGACCCCAAGCAGTCACATCCGGGGAGGGTCAATCATGAATCACAGCATATCTTCTGAGCATACGTGGTGTGGTGGAAGTCGATGGTCAATCCTGAGCGCGGGATTGGTGGTCCTTCTCATGTTCTGTATTCCCGTTGTGGGGCAAGCGCAAGTCACAAAAGTGGAGGAGTTGGAGTTCCCGCCATTGCCGGAACTGGTTATTCCTGAACCGGACCGAGTGGTTTTGGATAATGGACTGGTGGTTTTGTTAATGGAAGACCATGAATTACCGCTGGTGGGTGTGTCAGCCATGATCAAGACGGGTTCCCGATTGGACGCTCAAGAAACCATTGGGTTGGCTTCCTTAACGGGAACCGTGCTTCGCACGGGGGGAACGAAAAGTCTAAGCGGAGATGCCCTGGATGAGTTTTTAGAGGGGAAGGCCGCCGCGATTGAAACGCACATTGGGGACTCGGCAGGGACCGCATCCATGGGTTCTCTAACTGAGGATTTTCCTGAGGTGTTGAAGGTTTTTGGAGAGGTATTGCGGTTTCCGGTGTTTGATCCTGAGAAGTTGAAAATTGCAAAAAATCAGGTGATGGCGGGGATTTCCCGTCAGAACGATGACCCGGATGAGATTACGTCACGGGAATATAAGAAATTAATTTATGGGAAGGAATCTCCCTATACATGGGAGCCGACGTATGCCTCCGTGGGGTCTATCACCCGGGAGGATGTGATTCGATGGCATGCGACGTACTTTCATCCCAATCGCATTATTTTAGGGGTAAGTGGCGATTTTGAACGTGAACAAACGCTTGCGCTCATTCAATCCATTTTTGGTGACTGGCCGAAGGGTCCGGAGGTACAGGATGCTCCTGTGTTCATTCAGTCAACGGTTCCGGCTGGGGTGTTTTATGTTGAAAAAAACGATATGACCCAAGCAAAAATTGCCATGGGGCACTTGGGAATTCGTCGGGACGATCCGGATTATTATCCCTTGGTGATCGTCAATCAAATTCTTTCGGGGTCATTTGGCGCCAGATTATTTAATAACATCCGTTCCAAACAAGGGCTGGCTTATGATGTGCATGGGGGCGTTGGATTACAATGGGATTATCCAGGCATGGCCCTCCTTTCGATGTCAACCAAAACGGAAACAACAGGGAAGGGGATTGATGCCTTAATCGCAGAGGCGCGGAACATGGTCGCTCTGCCTCCTACGGATGAAGAAGTGGCGAGTGCGAAAGCCAGTATTTTAAATTCCTTTGTCTTTTCTGTGGATTCACCCGCGAAATTGCTTGGTAAATATATGACATATGAATATTATGGGTATCCTTCGACCTGGCTAAGAGAATTTCGCCAGGGTATTGAAAAGGTCACCACGGCTGAAGTCCGAAGGGCTGCACACAAACATTTGCGTCCGGAGGAGTTTGCGATTCTTGTGGTGGGACCTCGTGCGGGCACCAAACCAGCATTGGCTCGCTACGAACAAATTCAGGAACTGGACATTCGTATTCCAGAGCCCTCTGCCGGAATGTAATGGTCGGCTGAATGTCGGTAGGACGGTCATGGGGTCCTCCTCTTGCTGCGCGACACTGACTTCTTAAGGATTTGAAATGCCAATGCGTCGGTGGCTTACCACAGATCCTCGGGCCTTTTTCTGTGTCCTGCTCCTGAACATCCTGATCGTGGGATGCCAAACCAATCCCTATACGCAACGTTCCCAGCTTTTATTGATGCCCTCCGGGCAAATGAACCAGATGGGGGCTGCCCAGTATAGTGCAGTTTTACAGGACCCCAAGGTTGTGATTTCCAAAGATCCCAAAGAGATTGAGCCGGTTAAACGTGTAGCAGCTCGTATTATTGAGGCGGCCAAGCGTTCTAAATATGGGGATGTGGCGAAAGCGTTTGATTGGGAGGTGACGGTCATTAAGGATGATAATACCAAGAATGCCTGGGCCTTGCCGGGCGGGAAAATTGCGGTCTATACCGGGATTTTCCCGATGGCAAAAAATGAGGCCGGATTGGCGGCTATCATGGGACATGAAGTTGTTCATGCGCTGGCGGAACATGGAGGAGAGCGGATGAGCCAGGGTCTGGTGGCTCAATTTGGAATGACCGCAGCGGCAATCGTGCTTTCGACGCAGAGCCTCAACCCGGCATTAAATGACTTAGCGATGCAGGCAATGGGGCTTGGTGTGCAGACGGGTGTTCTGTTACCGTTCAGCCGAAAACACGAGTCGGAAGCTGACTATATCGGTGTCTTGCTTGCCGGCGATGCAGGGTACGATCCTCGGGAAGCGATTCATATTTGGGAACGGATGGCCGCGGCTTCTGATGGCGCTCCACCGGAATTTTTATCTACCCATCCAGCGCATGAGACCCGGATTTCCGATCTTACAAAATGGATGCCTGAGGCCATGGAGCTCTATGAAAAGGCTCCAAAGGCGCCTGTGGCCAATCTGCCCCCTATTGCACCAACTCCGGTGCAACGTCCTTCGCAACCACCCAATGCGGCTCGTTTCCGTCATTAGCCATGGGGCAAAGAATCCGTATGGTTTTCAAAGCTTTCCGGCCCATGCTGCGACAGGGATTGATCGTCATTCAAGGCCAGCTATGATCGTCAGATTTCGTCTTTTTTGGCCAGCAGTGGTTGCCTGTCTGCTGTTGGCTGGTTGTGGGAAGAGTGAGGCGGTGGTGGAAATTGCCCTTCATCCCACAAACACCAAAATTCTTTACCTCGCCACCAACGATTATATTTATAAATCCCGGGACGAAGGCCTCACCTGGCAGAACATGTCGGCCGGTATGACTCATTCCCGCGTCATTGCTCTGGCCATTGATCCCCTGTTTCCGGCCAATATTCTCGCCGGAACAAAAGGGGACGCGGTGTATAAAAGTTATGATGGCGGGCAGCGATGGGTGTCACGACGGACGGGATTGGATGATGTGACGATTTCCTCGGTGGTCCACCAATTGGTGTTTGCTCCGGGATCCAGTGCCCATCTTTTTGCTGCCACGTCATTAGGGGTGTTTGAGTCAAACGATGGGGGAGAAACCTGGAGTAAGCGGATGGAGGGCATGAAAGAAGTGCTCATGGTGGTGACGCTTGACTGCGATCCCCGTCAGCCTCAAACGCTTTATGCCGGAACCAGCGGGGGCGTCTATAAATCCATTGACGGGGCTCGCACCTGGAAAATGGTCAATAATGGGTTGGTGGCCGCTGAGGTGCTGAAATCCTCGCGGGCATTGAGCGTGACTCGAATTAAGGTTGACCCTCATGAATCCGATACGGTGTATACTGCGACTCTGAGTGGACTGTACGTCACCAAGGATGGAGGGCAAGTCTGGACCCGCATTGGAAAGACACTGTCCGATCAGATGTTGAGTGACCTCATTCTCGATCACACCCACCCCCATGTCGTGTATGTGACCAATCGTGACGGCGTTTTTAGAAGTGAAGATGGAGGAATAACCTGGGAAGCTCGAAGTGCGGGCTTGACGAATGTTAATATTCGGGCTCTAGCCATGAGCGCGGTTGATTCGGATGTGCTGTATGTGGGGACGAACGGAAAAGGGCTTTTTCGGACGCATGATCGTGGAATGTCATGGGAGGCGGTGCCCCTGGTTGTGGCTGAATCCCTTTGAGGTTTATCCTGAATGGGAGATGATTTGATATCCTTCTTCTTGAAGATTAAGATCTTCTTGAAGGGGTAGGCGATAGAGTCGTTTCGACTGATTTCTGGTGACGAGTAAGAAAGGTAACTGCTGTGGCTTTTTGGGATTCGAAGCAAGGACGAAATCGTGTGGATGCGGTCTGCTCCTTTTGTGGTCGGGCAAAACCCGGAGCAACCAATTTGATCCAGGCCCCGACGAAACAGGCCTGCTCGCAATGTCAGGCTCCGGGGTCGGTCTTGATTTGTGCGGATTGCATCCAACAATGTTCAAAATTTTTGTCAGGCCATACGGAAGGCCAATCCGCCATTGAGCCGCCAGCGGGTCCCTTGCCGACCCCTCCTGAAATCAAAGAGGTCTTGGACCAGTATGTGATAGGACAAGACCGCGCCAAAAAGGTTCTGTCGGTCGCCGTCCACAATCATTATAAACGGGTCTTTAGCGGGAAAGATCTGCCTGATGTGGAATTAGAAAAAGGGAATGTGATGTTAATCGGGCCGACTGGAACCGGCAAGACCTTACTAGCTAAAACCTTAGCGAAGATTTTGCATGTGCCCTTTGCCATCGCGGATGCTACCACGGTGACGGAAGCGGGGTATGTGGGCGAAGATGTGGAAAATGTGGTCTTGAAGTTATTGCAGTCATGTGATTTTAATATGGCCAGAGCGCAGGTGGGCATCATTTATATTGATGAAATTGATAAGATCAGCCGGAAGTCTGAAAGTGCCTCTATTACGCGGGATGTGTCCGGGGAGGGTGTCCAGCAGGCGTTGTTGAAACTGGTGGAAGGGACGTTATGCAATGTGCCTCCCAAGGGGGGAAGAAAACATCCTGAGCAGGAATTTCTCAGGGTGGACACGACGAATATCCTCTTTATTTGTGGTGGTGCGTTTGTGGGGGTGGAGGATATTATTGCGCAGCGGACCAATCAGAAACGAATGGGTTTTGGCGCGGTTGCCTCCAATGGGGAGGCATTGAGCTCTGATCAATTAATGGAAAAACTTAAGCCGGAAGATCTTTTAAAGTATGGACTCATTCCTGAATTTGTCGGCCGGTTTCCTATTCTGGCCTCTTTGAATGATTTGCGCGTGGAGGATATGGTTCGGGTTCTACAGGAACCGAAAAATGCTCTTCTGAAACAATATCAAGCCTTATTCCAATTAGATGGCGTGCAGTTGGATTTCACGCCGGAGGCGGTTCAAGCCATTGCCGCCAGGGCTTCGTCTATGAAAACCGGAGCCAGGGGATTGCGTTCTATTCTGGAGGAAGTCATGCTGGATTTAATGTACGATGTGCCCGCCTTGAAAAACATTAAGCGAGTGATTATCTCCGAGGAAACGATTGACGGCAGGGGGGCTCCCCAATTAATTTCCTAAAAATAATGCTCGGAGGAGTCGTTTCCTTGCCGGGGATTGTTGCATTCTTTTCCATTCTGACTTATGCTAATCAAAAGAAATTCATCACGACATTCGGGCCACGTGGTGAATGTTTAAGTGACGGGCCCATCACTGATGTTGTTTTGCCAAGGAATCCGCAAGGAGTCTGATTGGAAGTTAGTCCTAAGTCGCCACCTGGTTTGCGTTCTCGGGCCGTTCCTTCCCTTCTCTTCTCTTCGACCCATGCAAAACAATATCGCATTTAGAAGGAGGGACCCCGATGGGTTCAAAGATCTATGTGGGTGGCCTGCCGTATTCTACGGCAGAACAAGAATTGGCTGACCTTTTTGGCCAGCACGGCGCCGTGACGTCGGCTAAAATTATTACGGACAAGTACACGGGGCAATCTCGAGGATTTGGTTTTGTCGAAATGGCCTCGGATGCTGAAGCCAAGGCGGCGATTGAGGCGCTGAATGGAACCGAAATGGGAGGGCGCACCCTGACGGTCAATGAAGCGAAGCCACAAGCACCGCGAACCGGATTTGGTGGCGGTGGCGGAAACCGCGGCGGTGGCGGAAACCGCGGCGGCGGGGGAGACCGTTGGTAATTCGCTAAGTCACAAACAGGCTACCCTTCAATAGAAGCAGGGGGTCCGATAACGGATCCCCTGCTTTTTTTATACCTTGGGTAATGGTCCGGAAACATTGTAGAATGAGGTAGTGATGGTCGGCCAGGATGCCTCGCCGGGAATGTTGGCGGGCATCGGAGCTTTCATAACCCCATTGAAATAGAATGGAAGACAATACACAATGAGCGATTCTTCAGAGTTTTCTTCCTCCAAGGATTCTTCTCGGTCTGGTGGATCTTCTTTCCAAAAATCATCTCGTCAGTCTGGAAATTCCCCGTTGGTGGTCATTGACCAATGTTTGGCGTCCTTGCCTGAAGGGGATCACCGGATTCCTCTTCTCTATCAGCTTCGGCACGGGTTTGTTGAGCAAATGACGGCTTCTCAACAACAAGAGGCCGATATGCGGAAACTTCAAGGAGTACTTGAGAAACTGACGGCCCCGGCGAATCGAATCGGAACGTTACTTGATCAGCCTGATAAGGGTGTGGCGAGAATTATGGTTGGTGGGGCGGAATATTATGCCAATATCGATCCCAGGCTTGAGGGAGATGGTTTAAAGGTTGGACATCAGATTTTAGTGAATGAGGCATATGTGGTCATTCGGTCTCTCGGGTATGATCGGAGTGGCCCGATTGTGAAAGTTCGTGAAATATTAGCTGATGGGCGTCTTCGTATTGACCAAGAGGCAGGCAGGCAAGGCATTCTTATTCAACGGGCTGATGATCTTGCCGGTACGGAATTGAAGGTCGGCGATGAGGTACGATTGGACCCGACTCACCGGATTGCCATCGAACGATTAGAAAACCCTCAGGGGCAATCGCATCTTTTAGCGGAATTGCCAACTGTCCGTTGGGAGCATATCGGTGGGCAGCAGGAGGCTATTCAAGCCATCCGCCGGTCAATAGAATATCCCCTTCTTCATGGAGGATTGTTCTCACGGTATCAATTTCAGCAACCCAAGGGATTTCTTCTCTATGGCCCGCCGGGGTGCGGAAAGACCCTGATTGGCCAAGCCACCGCGGCCAGTCTTGGGCAACTCTTCGCGAAAGAACGTGAAACGCTCACCCCTCATGTTGGAATGCAAGAGCAAGGCTCTGCCTCTCAACCACCGCCAATTGTGGGTGGCGTGTTTCTGCATGTCAAAGGTCCGGAAGTCCTGAATATGTGGGTGGGGGAATCGGAGCGAATCATCCGGGATTTATTTCTTCAAGCCCGGCAACACAGGCAGGCCGGGAGGCTGCCATTTATCTTCATCGATGAAGCCGAATCCATTTTAGGCACGAGACGGGCGGTGCGTTCCTACAATGTCTCCAACACACTGGTGCCCATGTTTTGTGCCGAACTCGACGGCATCGAAAGCCTTTCTCAGGTGGTGGTCATTCTGGCCTCAAATCGTCCGGATATGATTGATCCGGCAGTGCTACGGCCTGGAAGAATTGATCGGAAAATTAAGGTGGGCCGGCCTGGGCGAAACGATGTGGCGGAAATATTGCGTGTCTATTTGACCGCTGATCTGCCTTACGACACGAAAACGGCTGCCGGCAGTGGGCAAAAGGATAAGGATCCGATGTCGCAGATTATCGACGGACTGTTAGAGAACCTCTTTCAGCGAAGTCAGGAGAATCGAGTGTTGGCCATTCGGTTGCGTAGCGGACGGCGTGAAATTCTCTACCGTCGGGATTTATTGAGTGGTGCGGTGCTGGCAGGAATCGTCCGTCGTGCAAAAGAACGGGCTATTGAGCGGGCGATTCAATCGGGCGATCAGGAAACCTCGGGTTTGAGCCTCGATGATTTATGCATTGCCAGCAATGAGGAGTTCAAGGAGAGTGAAATTTTCCCGCCAGATGATTCAGCTGAGGAATGGTTGAAACTCCTGGATTATCATCCCGACCAGGTTGTCGGAGTGTCCTCTTTGCAGCCTGGAAAGGATGGAGAAGAGCATCGGACTTCTCAGATTGTGTAAATCTCCCTTTCCGGCACGCTTGACCCAATGAGACGTTCTCACTTCAAAGATTGGAATAAATGAATCCTATTCGCCTTTTTGGTATCGAGACCGAGTACGGGATTGCGAGGGAGGATATCGAGACCGCCGATCCTGTGGTGGAATCCATGGAATTGGTGCGGGCCTATCTTGACGGGCATTTTACCCGCCGCTGGGATTATCGCGGCGAGCATCCGCATGAAGATCAACGTGGTTTTCGGGTGACCGAATTAGCTCAGGATAAAGAGGAGAACTTGTTTGCGGAGCAGGACGCCCATCGACCTTTTTCCTTCCATGAAATGAAAAGTGACCTTGTCCTCCCCAATGGGGCACGATTTTATAATGACCACACGCATCCTGAATATTCCACGCCGGAATGCCGGTCTCTCAAGGATATGGTCGCGCATGACCGGGCCGGCGAACGAATCCTTTGGAAGGCGGCGCAACGCCGAAATCAGGCCCTTGGGGGCCCGATGGTTCAGCTGTATAAAAATAACACGGATTTTCATGGGCATAGTTATGGCTGCCATGATAATTATCTGGTCTCGCGCGAACTCAATTTTGAGAATTTGGCTCGTGGACTCATGCCTTTTCTGGTCAGCAGACAATTGGTCGCCGGCGCAGGTAAGGTCGGTCGGGAAGGGCAAGAGCGGGGGTTTCAGCCCGGGGGTTTTCAATTGTCCCAACGCGCAGATTTTATGGAGGCCGAGCTGGGTGTAGATACCATGCACAACCGCCCGATCCTCAATACGCGGGACGAACCGCATGCGAATCGTGAGCGTTATCGGCGCCTTCACCTTATTGTGGGTGATGCCAATATGTGTGAATATGCCACGGCCTTGAAGATCGGCACGACGCGGGTGGTGTTGGATATGATTGCCGGAGGGCTCTTGCCGCCCTGTGAGCTGGACTCCCCGGTGCAGGCCATTCAGGCACTCTCTCGTGATCCTGAATTGAGCACCCTTGTGAAACGGCAGTCTGGTGGCCTGATTTCCGGGGTGGATATTCAGCGGGAGTATCTGAATTCGGCCAGGAAATATTTCATTGAAATGGATGAAGAGACATCCTGGATTCTTCGCGAATGGGAGCAGGTATTGGACCTTCTCGAACGGGATCGATGGCAGCTTGTGGGTAAAATCGATTGGGTGACCAAATGGTGGTTGCTTGAAACTTTTAGTCAGGCCGAGCGTATCGGCTGGGATGATCCTTGGCTTGCCAGCCTGGATCTGGAATATCATAATCTGGATCCTGATCGCGGCCTGTTTTTCGGGTTGGAAGGCGAAGGGCGAACAACACGGATATCACAGGAGCAAGATATTCACGAAGCGATGAAGCATGGACCGCGTGATACGCGTGGAGGTCTGAGAGGGTTGTGTGTGCAACGATTTGGTCGGGACATTACGTCGATACAATGGGAAGGAGTGCATTTTCAGGCTCAAAATGGGGGATTGTATCTAGACCTGCTGGATCATCTTGAGCCCGTGGCAGTCGCTCAATGTCGGTCGGTGATTGAGCATGCCGAGACCCCCTTTGATATGATGGAATCTATGGAATCAAAGAAATAGTTCATGTGGAGGATGAGATTTATGAAAAAGGATGTTGAATATGCCAAAGCCGGTGGCGGTCTTGAAAGAAAAGAGCGGCCAATCGATCCACTTTCTAAACCATCGGGGCCTGGCGATCAGGAGTCAGGTCCTAAACGCCCGGAACCGGATTCGCCATCCCGTGATAATCTCATGAAGCGCATGCGCAAGGTGGACCCCAAGCAGGCGGAAAAATATCGCCAACGGACCGGGGAATAAGGATAATGGGACAACAGGGGGACTTCCTTCAGGTTTTGCGGGAACGGGGCTATGCGGTTGATGACCTTTGGCAACGGTTCAATGGCGGTATACCATCAGGGCATGCTGAGATTGCGTCCGGGACGACGGTCTTTGCCATCAAGTATGCTGATGGCGTCCTCGTGGCAGGTGACCGGCGTGCTACGGCCGGAAATGTCGTGATGTATGATCGCACCGATAAGGTCTTGGAATTGGATCGGTTTTCTGTTTTAGCCATTGCAGGGGTTCCGGCCACCGCCTTTGAGATGGCCCGAATATTAGAGCACTCTTTTAAGTATTACCGGAGAAGTCAATTGCAGGATTTGAGTTTTGAGGGAAAGTTGCGTGCCTTATCAACGTTGTTGAAAAATAATGCCCCTGCGGCGTTGGCGGGGACCGGAACGGTGGCGCCAATTTTTGCGGGGTATGACCAACTTGAAGGGTGCGGAAAAATATTTTTCTATGACATCTTAGGGGCTGAATTCGAGGCGGTGGAATATGCTGTCTCTGGATCCGGGTCATCCACGATTCGGGGGATTTTGTTTTACATGAATCGGTGGGGGAATGGTCCTGTTGCCGGCATGAATGAGGAGGAAGCCTTGACGTTTGTGCTTCGGCTGATGACCAGTGCCGCAGAGTTTGATTCGGCAACCGGCGGAGTGGATGCGCAGGCGCAACTTTATCCTATCGTGAAACGCATTTCCGCGGAAGGGGTGAGAGCGATTCCTGCGGAACGGTTGAAATCACTGTTTTCTGAAAAGGTGCTGAATCATGTATGAAGAGCCCTATCGATGGACTGAAGCCGTCGCCAATCGGCGGGAATATTTGGACGATCAATTCACCCAAGGCAATCCGTTGATTGCCGTTTCCTTTCCACAAGGGATTTTGTTGCTGACCTTTAATCGGGGTACGGACAAAATTTATGAAATTTACGATCGCATTGCGCTTGGAGGCATGGGCCATCCGGCCGATTTGGAAAAATTACGGTATACCCTATTGGATATGGCCCACGTTGAAGGGTTCCAGCGGTCTCCGGCGGATGTGACTGCTTCCCGACTGATGAAAAATGGTCTGGCTCCTGTTATCAAGCAAGCGTTTGAAGAAATATTCAAGGCACCGTACATTGCCAAAATTCTACTGGCAGAAGTCGGGGCTTCTCAGGAACGGGACCGCCTGTTCAGCATTAATTATGATGGCATGTTTGAAGAACAACGCGAATTCGGGTTGCTGGCGGCCTCCACCTCCATCCGTGGTCCGCTTACTCAGGAATGGAAAAGACAGAGCCTGCTGTCCTCTCTCCAGTCGGCTGTGGAGCGGAGTCTCCGTTTATGGGGGATCGCAAGCCTTCTCCAGACAGTTTCTCCCTCTTCGGATAGTGAAGAGGAAGGAACCACCTCTTCAGCAGGCAGTTCCCTCTCCACTATTCCAGATGATGAGGCCATTACTTTACGAATTCGTGAAAGGCTGTCCAAAGAAACACTGGAGTGTGTGTTTCTGGATCGGGAGAGCGGGAAGATGGAAACCTATCGTGCTCTGAGTCAGTCGGAACTGCAGTCCTTCATTCCCTCTGTGTTCCAATCTGCCATCTAAATCCTGGCAGAGCGAGGTCCCTATGCATAATCGAATCTTCGGTATTGAGACCGAATATGGCCTGCTTATCAAGGCCGATCAACCGGACGTGTCTTCTCCTTGGATTGCCCACCGGATCATTGAGCATTTGTTTGGCCGGAAAAAACACGGCGTTATTGACTGGCATTATCGTGGGCATGATGAACCGCCAGGCAATGGGGGCTTCCTGCTGAATGCAGGTCGGATGTATGTCGATATGGGACATCTTGAATATGCCTCGCCGGAATGCCATTCGCTGTGGGATTTAGTGGCTGCAGACCGGGCCGGAGATTGGCTGTTGCAGGACTGTCTGGACGAGCTTGGTCTTTCAGAATTGGTGTCGATCATTAAAAACAATATTGATCATGAGACAGACGCGACATTTGGTTGCCATGAAAACTATCTGGTCACGCGGGACTTTCCGTTTACCTATCAAGGGTTAGGGATGCTCATGCCGTTTCTGGTGACACGCCAGGTCTTTACGGGTGCCGGCCGAATCGGTAAGGCGCGTTCCGCGGACGGCTGGATTGCCCTGGACGATATTGAGGGGCCCGGAGGGTCCCGGTCACAGAAATCAACCAAAGAAGGGATAATCTACCAAATTTCGCAGCGTCCGGATTATATCGTCAACGACTTTTTTGAATGGGTTCAACATAACCGGGCTATTGTGAATACCCGGGATGAACCCCTGGCCGATCCAGAGCGATTCCGGCGGTTGCACTTGCTCATGGGCGATTCGAATATGGCAGAGGAAGCGACTCTTTTAAAAATGGGGACGACCGGCCTGGTCCTGCAATTGATTGAAGAAGGGTATGCCCCGCAAGGGTTGGATTTTGATGATCCTGTCCAGACCCTGCGAGCCATCTCCCACGATCCTGAGCAAAAATGGATGGTCACACTCTCAACCGGTCGGCATCTTTCTGCCTTGGATATTCAAGAGCAGTTTTGGGAGGCCGCCGCCAAACAGTATGCCGGGCAGGATGAGGAAACCGACTGGGTTCTGGCCCATTGGGAATCGGTCGTGCAGGATTTACGAAATGGTTATCAAGCGGTGGTCGGCCGGGTTGATTGGGCCTCCAAGCTCTGGTTGCTGGAGAACTTTCGAAAAGCGGAGAAGTTGGAATGGGATGATCCCTGGTTGAAAAGTCTGGATTTGGAATATCACAATGTTGATCCACAGGCAGGGCTCTATCATGGCATGACGGAGGAAGGCGAGGCGCCGCGCTTCACGACAAATGACCTGGTCGAATTGGCGAAAGGTCAACCCCCACGCAACACTCGTGCGTTTGGGCGGGCCGAAATCATTCGTCATGTCGTCAAGGAAGGTTGGGCGGATTTTTTAGAAAAGGCGACAGGCCATCACGATCCGCGTCGTCCGCCCTATGTCATCAATTGGTCGGTTTTGCAACTTCAGGGGAGTCCGGCTTTTGTCATGGCCGACCCCTTTCGCAGCTATGTGCAGGAAAGTCGGGATTATTGTTCAGAATGGTCTTTTCGTCCTTCCCTCGAATCCTTCTCGAATAAGGGAGATTCCTAATATTCGGTCGAGGGCAACTACCCTGTGCCTGAGCCGTTTCAATCTTTTTGCTCCTTTACTGCCCTTTTTACAGGTGGTAGTTTAAAATTCGTAGGGTAGGCTATCGAGGTGTTTGTCCAGAGCAAATATTTTTCCAACAACCCAGCGCTCGACTCATTGAACTTCCTGGATGGGAACACCAGTAGAAAAATGACCTGCCGGGAGTCTCAGATTTTCGTGGGTTCGTGGTGGTTGGCTGTGGCGAGTCGTGGGGCTCTGGCGCATTGGAATTTTTCTTTAAAGGGCGCCATGGAATTACAGGGAATTTGCTAGAGGTTTTTAAGTGGTCAAGCTGATGGGGGGTTGGCTTATCATTTGCTAAGAGGGATGGATGCATTTCTTATTTTCAATGCTGTCGCGATAAATCTGGAAATCCATGATGTCAGATGTCAACGGAGTCTTCAAAACTAGTTTAATCTTGCATAGGGCTGAATCAAATGAGTATCTATAAGGAGGTGCACCCTCTCATGCAGTTGAGAGTGACCAGCTGATACCCTAGGGTTTTGTTTTTATGTGTGGAAATTTAACGTGTAGTATTCTTTTGTCGATAAGAAAGAGTGGGCAATAATTTCCGAGTTAGGTAGCTATTCATTTGAATAAAACCTGTTTCGACCACCTTTTGGATAGCAAACGAGGTGTCATTGAATTTGGAGATACTCCGTTGTCTGTGATGGCCGAAGCGTCTTGAATCAACGTTGGGAAAAGTCATTCTCGGTGCGGAAAGAAATCCTAACGTGCGCCTTGTGGCGCCCTGAGAAAACTCGTCGTTAGGAATGTCCCTCCCTGTACTCAAATCGGTGCGGCCTTGATTTGAGGAAACTCATTGGGGGCTTGCCGGGCTTTCCGTATCAGGCTGTGTACCTAAAACATACAACGCTTGAGTGCCTTACGTTATGGGATAACGGTGCCCATTTGGCTCATACCACCTACCTGGCTTGGGTTCGGTTTCTTTCTTTGATAGGTGTTTGTCCGGGAGTAGGTTTAAAGCTTGTTACACTCAAGGCTTCATCTGATTGGGAAATCTCCATCGGATTTTGTGAAGCATGGGAACACAATTCGTTCCATTGTTCAAAATTTCACTTCGAAAAAAGTACTCAACATGAAAATTAGCTCACTCCTGTGTTTTGCTATCTGCTTACTCACGGTATCCTGCACCTATAAAAAAGAGGCAGAAAGCGTTGATACCCATAAGGTGATTTATCCCATCTTAGAAGACGTCACCTATAGTAATAAATATGTCGCCCAAATACAGTCGGTAAATTATGTAGAGATCCGAAGTAAAATTAAAGGGTATATAGGAAAAATCTATGTGGATGAAGGGCAACCGGTCAAGAAAGGGCAGTTATTGTTTGCCCTCACCCATAACGTATTTGAAAAAGAATTACAAAAAGCAAACGCGGTATTGCGAAGTGCCGTGGCAGATCTCAAGGTCGCGGAAGTTGAATTAGCAAACGTGAGAGTGCTGGTAGAAAAAAACATTGTGTCTAAATCGGAACTGTATGTTATTCAAGCCAAGGTCGACGCGTTGAAAGCGGACGTGGAAGAAGCTCTGGCAAACAAAGAACAGCAAGCCTTGAATCTTTCGTTTGCGAGAATAAAAGCTCCCTTTGACGGCTTTATTAACCGTATTCCAAATAAGGTGGGAAGTTTGATAGCCGAAGGAGATATCTTGACCTCACTGTCTGATAATCATGAGGTATTCGCCTATTTCAACCTTTCAGAAGTGGATTATCTTAACTACATTGCTTCTGGCGAACGAGGGGCCAAAGCTGTGAGCTTTGAACTCGCCAATCAAGTCCTATATGAGTATGAAGGAACTATAGAAATGATTGAAAGTGAATTCGATCGATCAACAGGGAATATTGCGTTACGAGCAAGGTTTCCAAATCCTGACGGACTGTTAAAACAAGGGGCGAATGGTAAGGTCATTGTCCATGAAACCCTTCAAGATGCATTGGTAATTCCCCAAAAATCAACCTTTGAAATTCAAGATCAATTGTATGTGTACGTCGTCAATAAGGATAATGTCCTGGAACAAAGGAATATTGTTTCAAAAATGCGGTTGCCAAAATTTTATGTTGTGGAGTCAGGTTTGTCCAAAGACGAACAGATACTTTTCGAGGGTGTGGAGAATGTCATGAATGGAGATCAAGTGCATCCTGTTCACGTAGAAATTGCCAGGGCGATGATGTGAATCCCTAACGACTGGAAAAGAATTCAATAAAAATGACAGCTATATTTATTCATCGTCCGGTCCTTTCCATTGTCATTTCTCTGTTAATTACCTTGCTGGGCCTGCTGTCTTTTACCCAGCTCCCCGTCACGCAGTTTCCAGAGATTACTCCCCCCGAAGTGAATGTGACGTCAAAATTTATCGGGGCAAACGCCGAAGCCGTGGTCAAGGCGGTTGTGACCCCGCTAGAACGAGCCATTAATGGTGTCGCCGGAATGGCCTACATGTCGTCCGTATCCGGCAATGATGGCACGAGTGTCATCCAGATTATTTTTAACGCCGGGACCGATCCGGAAATTGCCGCTGTGAATGTTCAAAACCGGGTGGCTTCAGCCTTGGACGAGTTACCCCCAGAGGCTATTAAATCGGGCGTGATTGTCGAGAAAGTGCAAAACAGTATGTTGTTGTATATCAACATACTCAGTCTGGATCCAACCATCGATGAAAAATTTCTGTACAATTTTACCGATATCAATATTTTGAAAGAGCTGAAAAGAATCGATGGCGTTGGCTTTGCTGAAATTATGGGGTCAAGGGAATATGCCATGCGTGTGTGGCTAAGGCCCAATAGATTAGTGATGTATAACATTTCAGCTCTCGAGGTTATCGAAAAATTACAAGCTCAGAATATAGAAGCTGCCCCGGGTAAAGTTGGTGAAAGCTCAGGAAGGGATAAGAACGTACAGGCGCTGCAGTACGTGTTGAAATATACCGGGAAGCACAATACCAAGGAAGCCTATGAACAACTTGTCTTAAGCAGTAACGATGATGGGGAAATTTTGCGACTCAAAGATGTCGCAGACGTTGAATTCGATTCACAAGATTATGATGTTCTTTCCAAAGAAAACGGCCAAGCCTCTGCTGCTATCCTGTTAAAACAGCGCCCTGGCAGCAATGCCAAGGAAGTGATTAAGTCGATCAAGGAAAAAATGCAGGAAATTAAATCAACGGCATTTCCCCCGGGAATGGATTACAGTCTCAGTTATGATGTTTCTGAGTTTTTGGATGCCTCCATTTACCAAGTTCTGACAACGTTAATTGAAGCGTTCCTTCTGGTATCCCTGGTGGTGTTTGTTTTTTTGCAGAATGTTCGGCTCACGATCATTCCTATTGTGGCCGTACCGGTATCCCTGGTCGGAACATTTTTCTTTATGCACATCATGGGTTTTTCCCTGAACCTCATCACACTATTTGCGTTGGTTCTTGCCATAGGTATTGTTGTCGATAACGCGATCGTAGTGATTGAAGCCGTTCATGCCAAAATGGAGAATTCAGGATTTGGAGCCCAGCTGGCTACGGAGCAAGCTATGCATGAAATTAGCGGGGCCATTATTGCCATTACCCTCGTCATGTCGGCTGTGTTTTTGCCTGTCGCGTTTATGGATGGCCCGACGGGAATTTTTTATAGGCAGTTTTCCTTGACTATGGCCTGTTCCATTATTCTTTCAGGGGTCACCGCCCTCACGCTGACCCCAGCCCTTTGTACCGTTTTTCTTAAAAATACGCACAACAGCCAAATGCCTCAAGATGCGCGGCTGCAGAAATTATTTCATGGATTTAATCATTGGTATGACAATCTGTCCGATAATTACAAAAAACTTATCAGCGCGATAGCGAACAGAAGAGTGGTGACTTTTGGGATCCTGTTAGGCTTTTCCTTGGGCACTGGTTTGGTCGGGGCGTTTGTTCCCTCAGGCTTTATTCCTAATGAGGATCAGGGGACAATTTATGCCAATGTTACTGCTCCAACAGGCGCGACTCTCGAACGAACAGAAAAAGTTGTGGATGAAGTGCAACAGATTGCATCCGGCTTAGAGGATGTGACATCCGTCTCAAGCCTTGCGGGATTCAGCATCCTGTCTGAAGGTACGGGTTCGGTCTATGGAATGAATCTCATTAGTTTGAAAAATTGGAATGAACGAACGGCCTCTGACAGGGAAATTATTGGCGTTCTTGAAGAGAAAACCAAACATATTAAAGATGCCAGTATTGAATTTTTTACCCCTCCCCCCGTACCGGGTTATGGGAATTCCAGCGGTTTTGAAATGCGGTTGTTAGACAAAACCGGGTCGGATTCCCTTGCCGAATTGCAAAAAACGGCCGACGACTTTGTCGATGACCTCAACCGACGGCCGGAAATCGCTAATGCCTTTACCACCTTCAATGCGCGTTTTCCACAATTTTTGTTACATATTGATGGCGAGAAGGCGGCTCAAAAGGGTGTCACGGCCGAGAACGCGATGAATACCCTGCAAGCATTGATTGGCAGTGTATACGCGACCAACTTCATTCGTTTCGGTCAGATGTATAAAGTGATGGTACAGGCGCTACCCGAATTTCGTGCAGAACCTGAAGACCTGATGAAGTTATATATTAAAAATGACGCGGGTGAAATGGTCCACTTTTCTTCTTTTCTTCGCGTTGAAAAAATTTATGGTCCTGAACAGGTGACCCGTTACAATATGTACCCATCAGCCATGATCAATGGGCAGCCAGCAACCGGTTATAGCAGCGGTCAGGCTATTGCTGCAATTAAAGAGGTGGCTGCCAGTAAATTACCGAAAGGGTTTGGATACGATTGGGCAGGGTCTTCGCGAGATGAAGCCCAGATGGGCAATCAGGCCATTTACATTTTTCTCATTTGTTTAATCTTTGTGTATCTACTCCTCGCCGCACAATATGAAAGTTTTCTGCTGCCCATGCCGGTGATTCTTTCGCTACCCATTGGGGTGTTTGGCGCCTTATTTTTCCTCTTGCTGATGGGTTTGGAAAATAATATCTATGCTCAAATCGCCATGATCATGTTAATTGGCATCCTTGGTAAAAATGCCATTCTGATAATCGAATTCGCCAATTTACAACAAAAGCGAGGGAAAACCCCGCTTGAAGCAGCGATTGAAGGGGCCGCCATTCGTTTGCGCCCCATATTGATGACATCATTTGCATTTATTGCCGGGCTTCTACCTCTAATGTTTGCCTCGGGCGCAGGGGAGATTGGGAACAATACCATTGGTTCGGCGGCGGCTGGAGGTATGTTTTTTGGGACCATTTTCGGCGTGATTCTTATTCCGGGTTTATTTGTGGTATTTGCAACGATGGGAACGACACAGAATCATGAGGAAGAATCAAAGACAGAAAAGGCTCCCCGATTAAGTTTCAAATCCCGATTTAAATTTGCCCGCAGGTTGGCCAAACTTCAATAGTTCCTGATTCCTCAATGGGTTCCGTCGAATTTCAACAAATATTAGAATTTCTTCGTTCATAGACCCTGAAAGGTCATATGTATTTCAATCTTATCATTCTGTTCCTGATTCTATTGTTGAATGGGTGCACAGGACTGAAAACCGATTTGGCTATTCCGGAAAACGAAATACCAACAAGCTTCAAGGATAAAACAGATCCCACCAATATTGCCGACATCCAATGGAAAGATTACTTTGCCGATCCGCTCCTTCATAATTTAATAGATACGGCCATAAAGAATAACATTGATTTACAAATGGCCTTGCAGCGAATTGAAATTGCGCGTTCAAGTGTCAGAGCTGCAACCGGAGCACTGATGCCGACGCTGGGTTTGGGGGTGGGTACGGCTATTCGCCGATACGGACGGTACACCATGGACGGGGCAGGAAACTCGACGACCGACATTACTCCCGGTCAAACCGTGCCCACCAATTTGCCTGATCTCTTTGTGGGTTTACAGTCATCGTGGGAGGTTGATATTTGGGGAAAGCTGCAAAATCAGCGCAGTTCCGCCATGGCAAAATTTTTGGGAAGTATCGAAGGCACGAGCTTTGTCGTGTCTAATCTGGTAGCCGATGTCGCAACTTTTTATAACGAGTTGCGGGCATTGGACAATGAATTGGAAATCATCAGGCAAACTCTCCATACTCAGTATGAGTCATTGGAGGTGATTGAATTGCAGAAGGAAACCGGTCGGGCAACCGAATTAGCCGTGGAACTATTTAAGGCTCAAGTGCTCAATACCAGTATTTTGGAAAAAGAGGTGCTGCAACAAATTACGGTCACCGAAAATCACATAAACTTCTTGTTGGGGCGCTTTCCACAAACCATTGAACGGACCAAAGGCGAATATTTCACAGATATTCCACAGGAGATTTCATCGGGTGTTCCCTCGCAACTATTAGCAAACCGCCCGGACGTTCGTGAGGCCGAATTTCAGATCAAAGCCAGTAAGTTTGATTTGAAAGTGGCTAAAGCCGCTTTTTTCCCAACCTTTAATATTACGGCAAGTTTTGGGTTTCAAGCCTTCAATCCCGATTTTTTATTTGTAGCGCCCGCCTCAATCGCGTATACCGCGGTGGGCACGTTGGTCGCCCCACTGATTAATAGAAATGCCTTACAGGCACAGTTCCACTACGCAGAAGCCCAACAGTTAAACGCCATGTATAATTATCAGAAAACAATTTTGAATGCCTATGTTGAAGTGGCCAATGAGCTCTCTAATATTCATAACTTGCGAAAAATCAATGCTCTGAAAAAACAACAAAACAAAGTGTTGCGACAATCTGTCGAAACGTCACACTTACTCTATAGATATGGCAGGGCAAGCTACCTGGAGGTCCTCATTGCACAGCGGAATGCTTTGCAATCCGACCTCGAATTAATTAATTTTGCCAAGCAATTACGAATAGCGGTGGTAAAAATTTACAAGGCATTAGGAGGAGGATGGAAATAAGAATTGTCACTTCCGGAATTCACATTGGATGGTATGAAGCGGTAACCAGGATTGCGATCGATGCGGCAGGATTTCTCGTAGATTGGGGTTGATTCCGTTTGATAAGGATGGAGCGTATTATTTCCTTGTGGCCGTTTAAGCTTCGATAGCCCCATTGATACCGTATGGTTGAAGGCTTCAACCGATATGCTGGGCAGGCTATTACGTTTTCCTTGCTGCACGTTTCGTACGCTTTAAACTTTGATTCGATGTGCCCTAGGTTTCTCTTGTATCATGATGCTCGTGCTTCGGTTCATGTTGAAAATTCAATTATGGGACCGCCATTTTTTAATACCTTCAATCCGGAAAATAATGCATGAGAGTTCAAGCGGGCCTATTGGGAGCTTTATATGGGGTTGTGGTTTTTACCGGATCGGCCTTGGGCGATCTTTTCGAGGTGAAGGAAGTCGTGGAAGAGGCCATGTGCAAAAAAATCGCCACGGATTATGCGAACGATCCCAATTCCCTTTCTGTACAAGCCATCGCCCATTTACAAATCTGTCTAGCTCAAACATTGAAAAAGACTGCCTCGCCTGCCACACACAGGAATTTTGATATTCAATCCCCTCGCCCTTCGACAAATCTTGGTGACACCATCCTTCCGATCCCCCCAACCCCTCCAACACCACCCAAGGCCCTGAAGATTCGGTGAGAATGGGTTTCTTGTCTTTTTCTTCACCCACCCTCCAATTACAAGATACATAAAAGAAGGTGAATGGAAATGGTAGGGGATGTTTTTTATCGTTTTGCTGTAGATGATTCCATCGGGTAGATGTTTCTTGGCTCGTTCCTTACGCAGGAATGAGTCCTCAACTGAATGGTGGCGTGACAGACGCATTGGGACGAGGGTCAGGCCGAAACCCTGAATACTTCGTAGATCTCTCTACCGGTTTTTGGATCTGTTTCAGGTTATTTTTGAATGACGGTCTCTGTGGCAGTATCTTCGGCAATTTTCTTGAATGAGCTCAGCTACCGGTTAGGGCTTTCTCTCCTTGACTTCCATATCCGATCAACAGCGATTTGATCATTTCATAAAAGCCACTCACCGCAATCAGAATCGTATCGTCGCAGAACTCATAATCCGGCTGATGGAGGCCGGGTGCATGTTCTCCAATACCAAGTCCAAAATGGAGGATGGGGCAAATATTGCCAAAATGCCCAAAGTCCTCCGACCAGCGGAACGGTTTGAGAATTTCCATGGCCTCAATTCCCGTATCCAGGCACACGCGCTCCAGGGTATCAACCAAGGCGTCATCGTTGACTGTCGCCGGAAAATCCTGCACCCATTCGACTTCCACAAAAAGCCGTTCCGCCTCGGCACAAAGGTGAACACACTGTTCCGCCTCCCGACGTAAGTTTTGAAGGCCCCCCGCAGAAGCTGCACGAAGCGTGGCACAGACAGTTGCTTCTCCGGGTGTGAGCCCGAACGACATGAGCCCCAACTGCGCATGGGTCAGGGTGAGCATACAATACGGATTGTCCGTGATCCTGCTCAGTTGGGGCAGCTCAGCCAGTAGCCGTCCTACGGCATTCGCAGGAGAGCGAGCCTGTTCCGGCTCCGCCGCATGAGAGGCTTGACCAAGGAGACGAACTCTCATCCCGACAGAGGCACTGGCAAAGGTCCCCCGTCGATACACGATATGCCCCTTGGGAAATCCTGGTAGATTATGCAGGGTGATCGCGCAGTCCGGACGGAACTGCTCGAAATTCGGATCATCGATTATTGCCCGTGCGCCTGCCCCTGTTTCCTCTGCAGGCTGAAACAAGAGCACGACTCGTCCACAGATTGGTGGCGTGCGGTGAAGCAGGGGGGCCAAGCCCGCCACGATGGCCATATGTCCGTCATGCCCGCATCGGTGAGCGATGTTCGCTCCTGGCACGAGCCATTGGCTCTTGTCTGCTTCTTCCACAGGCAACCCATCCAGTTCACAGCGGATCATCACCGTTGGCCCGGGATGTTGGCCATGGTAGACCGCCGCGATCCCATAACCACCGAGATGGGTCAACAGTTTGTCCGGTGGATAGGAATGTAAAAAATTTGTGATGAGTGTTGACGTCATGACCTCAGACCCGGCTACTTCCGGGCAAGCGGCAAGGGAGCCACGAAGGGTAATTAATATTCCTTCAAGTATGTGATCCTGTCGGATGTTCTGCATGTTTTTACTCTGTGGTTGTGAGGTGTCTCTGTCTACTCGCACAGATCTGTTGCGTTCGGAGCGTTGGCTGAAACCGGGTTTGTCGCGTCAGAGGTGTTGTATGCGAATACGATCAGGTCATGGTTTGTCATAGGTCACAGAGTGTTCGGAATCGATGAACCTCATGATCCGTGATTCATTTTGCAAGATCCAAATGAGAACGGAAATAGTCGATGGCTTTTTCAAGACCTTGTTCCAACGTAATCCGAGGTTCCCACTTGAGTAGAGTCGTGGCCTTTTCGATATTGGGCCGGCGTACTTTAGGGTCATCGATTGGGAGCGGATGTTGCGTAATCGTGCTCGATGAGTTGGTGAGTTTGATCACCGTTTTGGCAATGTCCATCACGGTGAGTTCTTGTGGATTGCCGATGTTGATAGGGTCATGTATAGAGCCGAGGTTGGCCTGAGTTTTTCCGAAGCGAACCGAATCTTGAACATCTTGATTTTTTCGAAATTCGTCTGGCGGGGCCTGGAGAAGCGAAAGGATTCCCGCGACCAGATCATCGACGTAACAGAAGCTGCGGGTCTGTGACCCATCGCCATATACCGTTAACGGATGCCCTTGTAAGGCTTGCACAATAAAGTTGGACACCACCCGGCCATCCTTTGGGCGCATCCGTGGTCCATAGGTGTTGAAGATTCTGACGATTCTTGTATCAAGGCCATGAAACCGATGGTAGGCAGTGGTCAACGCTTCGGCAAATCGTTTGGCTTCGTCGTAGACGCCTCTGGGGCTAATGGGGTTGACGTTCCCCCAATAGGATTCCGGCTGAGGGTTGACCAATGGATCCCCGTAGACTTCGGATGTGCTGGCCAGGAGAAATCGCGCCTGTTTCGCCTTGGCTAGGCCCAGCGCTTTGTGTGTGCCTAACGCACCGACTTTCATGGTGGCAATGGGAAATTCCAGATAGTCCTGCGGACTCGCCGGTGATGCAAAATGCATGACGGCATCGACTGGGCCGTCGACATGAAGATAATCGCAGACATTGTAGTGAATAAACGAGAACTTCGGATGCCCCATGAGTGCTCCGATATTCTCCGTACGTCCGGTAAGGAGATTGTCCAGGCAAATGACTGTATGTCCTTGCTGGATAAGCGTTTCACATAAATGACTGCCTAAAAAACCGGCTCCTCCCGTCAGGAATATCCGCATGCCGTTTCTCCTTCTCCTGGCATAAATTTCGTGGTAATTTCAAATATCGCGTGGATCTTGTCCAAAGTCGTAAAGGTATTAGATAATAGAGAGGATGTCCATGTCATTTTTCAATAATTCTCCTTTTTCTTTTCCACTGAGTCGCCGGGCTCTTTTCAAACTTGGGGGACTGGCTACCATCGGCATGGGATTTCCTGGATGCGATCTGGGGTCGATGTTTGCAGTTCCTCCACGGGAAACCACCTATTTTACGGCAAACGATAAATTTTACACCGTCAATTTCATGGATGCCTCTTACAATTTTACCCGTGACTTGGATGTGGAGCAATGGAAAATGGTGGTGAAGGGCGCTGTGGAACGTCCCCTGGTGATGAAATGGCGTGATCTGCTCAACCGGGAATCTTTTGATCAGGCTGTGACGCTGATGTGTATTGATACGCTTCCAGGCGGGAGTAGTTTGGGGACCGCTATGTGGAGAGGGATTTCCCTTAAAAAACTTTTGCAAGACATCGGAGCCGATGAAGACACCGCCCGGGATGTGATCTTTCGGGCAGCTGACGGGTATTCTGACAGTATTCCTTTTGCCAGGGCCATGGAAGATGATGTCATGTTGGCCTATCTGATGAATGGAGAAAAGCTTCCCAAGGATCACGGCTTTCCGGTTCGCCTGATTGTTCCAGGTCTCTACGGGATTAAAAATGTGAAATGGGTTACGGAAATCGAAGTCTATAACGGTGACTACCTGGGCTACTGGCAACAGAAAGGTTGGACGGATGACGGGACCATTCATATTTTTTCCCGCATCGATAGCCCGGGTCATTACCAGTCGTTAGAAGGGCCTCAACAGCGATTACGCGGGATTGCCTATGGTGGACCGGAGAGCATCAGTGAGGTTCAACTGAGTTTTGATCAGGAGAAAACCTGGGTGGCAGCCGAAATCGAACCACCATTATCTCCTTTAACTTGGGTGATTTGGAATTATGATTGGAGGCCACCAAAATCCGGCAAGTACATGGTGTCTGTCAGAGCTATCGATACGAAGGGGAAGATCCAAACCTCCGAAATCACGAGGCCACAGCCGGCTGGGGCAACGGGATTGCATTCCATTGTTTTGGATGTGCTAAACGCTTAAGCCGGGTTGTCAGGCTTTTTAGCCGTGGTGCGAATAGAGAGCTCCTGAAGTTGTTCTGGTGTGACGGGAGAGGGGGCTTCGGTCATCAGGCATTGAGCCTTCTGTGTTTTAGGAAACGGGATCACTTCTCGAATCGAATCCGTCTTGCCGAGTAACATCACCAACCGATCAAGCCCCAGCGCGATTCCTCCATGGGGCGGTGCCCCTGATTCCAAGGCGTCTAAGAGAAATCCAAATTTTTCACGAGCCTCCGTTTTTGAGATGTTCAGTAGGTCAAAGACTTTTGACTGAACTTGTGGCGCATGAATTCGAATACTTCCTCCTCCTAACTCAAAGCCATTCAAAACCAGGTCATAGGCTTGCGTTCGAATCTGGAGAGGATCGGTTTCCAGAAGCGGCATATCGTTCGAGTGAGGGGCCGTAAAGGGATGGTGCAGAGCGATATATCGTTTGGCGGTATCGTCAAATTCAAACATGGGAAAGTCTATGACCCATAGCGGTTCCCACCGGTTTCGATCAATCAATCCTAGCTCCTCCCCAAGCAGCAGGCGAAGGCGGCCTAAGACTTGATGGACGATCGGTGCTTGATCTGCGACAAATATGAGGAGGTCTCCGGATTTGGACGAGGGGAGCGCTTCACGGAGAGCTTGGGGATTAAAGAATTTGGCGATAGAGGAATCCAGATTGCCTTCTTCGTTAATTTTGACCCAAGCGAGCCCCTTGGCACCAAATTCTTTTGCAGTATCTATAAGATTGTCAATCCGGTTGCGAGTGAAGGCGTTGCCACCTGGGATGACAAGGGCTTTTACGATCCCGCCGCTTTCCACTGCGCTCTTAAAGACTTTAAACCCACAGGTTGCGGCGAATTGACTCAGGTCCTGTAACTGAAGATCAAAGCGAAGATCCGGTTTGTCGGTCCCATAGCGTCCCATGGCATCCTCAAAGGACAGTCGGGGCAATGGGGAGGGGAGGTCAATATTCTTCGTCTCTTTAAAGACCAGTCCGACCATATGTTCAATCAACTGCATAATATCTTCCTGATCGACGAAAGACATTTCCAGATCGATTTGCGTGAATTCTGGCTGGCGATCCAACCGGAGGTCTTCATCACGAAAGCATCGGGCAATTTGATAATAACGATCGGTTCCCCCAATCATAAGAATCTGTTTAAAGAGTTGGGGCGATTGGGGAAGAGCAAAAAATTCACCAGGGTTGACTCGACTCGGGACGAGATAATCTCGTGCGCCCTCCGGAGTACTTTTTGTTAAAATCGGCGTTTCCACTTCTATAAACTGATTGTCATGAAGGTATTGCCGTACAAGATGGGACACCTGGCTGCGGAGTTGAAGGAGTTCTTGCATCCTTGGCCGGCGAAGGTCCAGATACCGGTGTTTTAACCGAAGGGTCTCTGTGGTGGTGATAGTGTCGTCGAGTGCAAAGGGGAGGGGTTTGGCTTCATTGAGAATCACGAGGGATGTGCTTCGAATTTCTATGGCGCCAGTCGGAATAGAAGGGTTTGCTGAGCCTTCGGGACGTAACGTCACTTTACCGGTGATTGCCACGACGTATTCATTGCGCAGACGATCGGCTAATTGATGCACCGTGGGTTGCTGCTCTGAATCAAACACGATTTGTGTGAGGCCGTAGCGATCACGAAGATCAATGAACCTCACTCCGCCATGGTCTCGGCGACTGGCAACCCAGCCGGCTAAGGTCACGATTTGGCCTACATGGTCTATGGAGAGTTCACCGCAATGATGTGATCGTTTCAACGAAAAAATCCTTTCCAACGCCTAGAAGCTTTTGATGGTAGAACATAAAACCGAGTAGACGGAATGCTTAAGTTTTAAACTTGAACCGGCTTTTTGATGTGACGCCGGGTCGGCGGGGCCGGGCGTTGCCGGTTGTGCCAGGAGTTGAGATCGTCTTCTTACTCCTGATGGGTTTCGGGTTTCCCTGGCGTGGCCAAAACTGACCAGCGGGTCCCGATTTAGGAAAATTTTCCATTCTTTTGATCGGTTGATTTTTAGATGGATGCAGGCCTGCTCGATCGATCGTTCCCGCAGACGTTAAGGTGCTCTTTCTTTTGATGGAATTCGGGTTTGGGGAGCGTGGCCGCGAGGGAGCTGCAGGTCTGGATGGAGAGCCTTTTTCTGTTTTCTTGATCAGTGGACGAGCTGGTGTCCATGGCCGTGTTTGGCCGGTCTTTTCAGCAGGCGACGCGGTACTCTTGCTTCTGATGGGATTGGGGGTTCCGGTACGTGGTCGTAATTGCCCGGCAGGTCTCGATAGGGGGAGGTTTGTAGTGTTCGGCTGGCGGACAGTCGGACCTGGCGATTCAGATGCGATGAGTAAATGACGTAAGTCGTTCGCTTCCGTATCTGTTAAATATCGCGTCTGGCCTGGGGGAAGGGTTCCAAGGTTCAGAGGCCCAAACTGAACGCGTTTTAACCGGATCACGGGATGGCCGATTTGCTCAAACATTCGTTTGACCTGGTGTTTACGTCCTTCATGGATGGTGATTTCCACCCAGGAATTAGCCGCCGCTTTTCCAGCCTTTTTTATTTTGGCTGGTGCTGTGGGCCCATCTTCCAACATCAGCCCATGTCGGAGTTTTTGGATTTCGGGTTCTTCTAGGATACCCTTAATTTTCACCAAATATGTTTTATGGACATGATGGGCGGGGTGAAGACAGGCTTGCGCAATATCACCGTTATTAGTGAGCAGGAGTAAACCTTCACTGTCATAATCTAATCGTCCGACAGGAAATAGCCGTATTGAAGGTTTCGGGACCAAGGCTTTAATCGTGGGGCGACCCGCAGGATCATGCAAGGTGGAGATGTACCCCAGGGGCTTATTCAGCATGAGAAACATATCAGGAGGTCGGGACTTCAGATGGCGCCCTTCGACCTTGATGTGGTCAACGGCAGGGTCAACTTTGGTTCCTAGCGTCATGACGGTTTCCCCGTTGACGGTGACCAGCCCATGTTGGATCAGTTCCTCAGCCTTGCGCCTGGAAGCGACTCCGGAACGGGCGATGATTTTTTGTAAACGGACTGTTCTCTCTGCCTGAGCCATATCTATTCCCATTCGATCGTTGCTGGCGGTTTTGAGCTAATGTCATACACCACGCGGTTGATTCCTTGTACTTCATTGATAATCCGATTGGACATTTTGCCCAACACCTCTGGCGGAATCACCCCCCAGTCCGCAGTCATCCCGTCCGTACTAGTGACGGCACGAATGGCGATCACTGATTCGTAGGTTCGTTGGTCGCCCATGACTCCCACGGTTTGGATCGGCAGCAAGACTGCAAACGATTGCCAGATGATTCTTGAAAGTCCGGCTCGTTCAATTTCGTCTCGAACAATGGCATCCGCCTCACGAAGAATCGCTAGGCGCTCGGTGGTCACAGATCCAATGATGCGAATCGCTAACCCTGGACCGGGAAAGGGTTGTCTCCAGACAATATCCTCAGGTAGACCTAATTCCAATCCTAATTGCCGTACTTCATCTTTAAATAACTCTCGAAAGGGCTCAATCAGTTTGAATTTCATGCGCTTGGGCAAACCACCGACATTATGATGTGTTTTAATCGTTGCCGATGGTCCCTTCACGCTCAGACTCTCGATCACATCAGGATAGAGTGTCCCCTGAACCAGAAACTCGACTTTACCTAAAGATACCGCTTCCTGTTCAAAAACCTTAATGAATTGACGACCAATGATTTTTCGTTTGCGTTCCGGGTCTGTTGTACGTCCCAGTGCTGCCAGAAATGTGGCTGCATGGTCGGCAATGCGAACCTTCAGATGATAGGCGGAATCGAACGTCGTTTGTAATTGTGCCACTTCATTCTTTCGCATGAGGCCATTGTCAATGAAGAGGCAGGTCAATTGGTCTCCGATAGCCCGGTGGGCCAGAACAGCGGCCACAGTGGAATCCACTCCTCCGCTGAGTGCGCAAATGACCTTGCCGTCTCCAACAGTTTGCCGAATGTCTTGCACGGCCTGTTCAATGAATGACCCCATTGTCCAGGTTGGCTCGCAGTGGCAGATATGACGGGCAAAGTTTTGAAGAATCGTTGACCCATGAAGGGAGTGGATGACTTCAGGGTGAAACTGGATACCAAAGAGCTGTTGGGTCTCATTGGAGGATTTCATCGCGGCGATCGGGGCATGGGCCGTGTGGGCGATCACATGAAATCCAGGTGGAAGCTGTTGAACCGAATCCCCATGGGACATCCAGACAGGAAATGCAATTGTGGGATCAAGGCCAAGAAATAAATTCGTATTGTCGTCAATGGTCAGATCGGCTCGACCAAATTCACGATGCGGTGTGGGGTTGACGGTTCCGCCACATTGATGAGCGAGCAATTGCATCCCATAGCAGATCCCCAGAATGGGTATGGCAAGATCAAAGATTTGACTATCAATTTTCGGAGAATGGGCCTGAGTGACGCTGGCGGGTCCTCCCGAAAAAATAATCCCTTTGGGGTGATAGTGCAGGATATCCTGAACCGTCGCCTGCGAGGGGAGAATCACGGAAAAAATGTGGAATTCGCGTATCCGCCGTGCAATGAGTTGCGTATACTGCGATCCAAAATCCAGAATGACAATGGTATCGTGGTGCGAGTGCATGGCGTGCCGGTCAATTGATCAAAAGGGGACCTGACTAATCTGGGGACGGAATCAGATCTTAGTCAGCCCGATAATTGGGGGCCTCCTTCGTAATCACCACATCATGAACGTGGGCTTCTCGGAGGCCTGCAGAGGTAAGTTGAATGAACTGGGCATTCTGCTGAAGTTCTTCGATTGTTCGACATCCGCAATACCCCATTCCTGCCTTCAGTCCTCCAACCAATTGATAGACCATGACCGCGAGGTTTCCTTTGTAGGGAACGCGGGCTTCAATGCCTTCAGGGACTAATTTTGAAGATTCGCGGCCCTCTTGAAAGTAGCGATCCTTTCCGCCGCGTTCCATGGCTCCCAGTGATCCCATCCCTCGATATTCCTTGTAGGTCCGGCCTTGATACAACACCGTTTCCCCTGGAGATTCTTCGGTTCCCGCAAACAGGGATCCGATCATCACGCAAGAGGCTCCGGCCGCGAGGGCTTTAGTGAGATCTCCAGAATATTTAATGCCTCCATCAGCAATCAAAGGGATTTGGTGTTCTTTGGCGATGGTGGCGCAATCCGCAACGGCGGTCAATTGTGGGACTCCGGCTCCTGATACGATTCTGGTGGTGCAGATTGAGCCTGGCCCGACTCCAACTTTGATAGCATCCGCTCCAGCCTTAATAAGATCAAGGGTGGCAGCAGAGGTTGCAACATTTCCTGCCATTATTTCCAGGTCGGGATAGCGGGATTTAATATCCTTGACCTTGTCTAGGACGCTTTGGGAGTGCCCATGGGCGGTATCGACAACGATTAGATCAATCCCAGCTTTTGTGAGCCGCTCCAGGCGTTCTTCCACATCGGGTCCGACCCCGACTGCCGCGCCAACGCGTAACCGTCCGTGTGCATCTTTGCAGGCAAAGGGATATTTGATTTTTTTCTGAATGTCTTTGATGGTGATCAACCCTTTTAACTCAAATTGATCATTGACAACAGGAAGTTTTTCAATGCGATGCTCATGAAGAATTGCCTGGGCCTGGTCTAATCCCGTACCTTCAGGGGCAGTCACGAGGTTGTTTTTAGTCATAACTTGAGCAACTTTGAGATCCAATCGGTTTTCAAAACGAAGATCGCGGTTCGTTAAGATGCCGACCAATTTGCCATCTTTGGTTACAGGGATTCCAGATATGCGATAGGTCGCCATAAGATGGTGCGCATCGCGAATGGTATGATCAGGGGAGATGGTGATTGGAGAAAGGATCATCCCGCTTTCTGATTTTTTAACCTTATCGACTTCTGATGCCTGCATGTCAGGGGAGAGGGCGCGGTGAATTATTCCAATTCCCCCTTCGCGTGCTATCGCAATGGCCAATCGCCCTTCGGTTACGGTGTCCATGGCCGCGCTCAGAATTGGGATGTTAATCCGAATATTTCGCGTGAGTTGGGTTGAGGGATCAACCTCAGAGGGTATAATATTTGAGTGGCGCGGCACCAGAACCACGTCGTCAAAAGTGAGTCCCATTCGTAATTGTTTTTCCAGCATGAGTTAGGCCTTGTTTTTCGTCCCCTGCCGAATCGTGCATGCGATAAAATTTTTCATCTTAATTTTCTTTTGAAGGGCAGTCAATGTGCCTTTTATTATACGTGATGGTCTTATCAAGAGAATGTACAACACGGCTCAGGTTCAGCAGCAAAGGTATTGCTGTACCGTGGAATCCGATTCGGCCTTATGAAAAATGCCAAAGGGTAATCCCTATACCCTCTGGCATTTGTTGTTAATGTGTGTGGTTGTTTCCTGGGTTCTGCCAGAGCGATGTGGCTATTCTGCTGCCTCAGGAATAAAGGCCATCGTTTCCTCTTCCTGGAAATGATCTTCAGCTTCCTCTGCCGGCATAAATTCTTGAACTCGCATGTTTCCGCTATCAACTGAATAGACGTGTCCTCTTGAGTCAGCACCAATTCCATAGGGAAAATTGAATTGGCCATCCTGAGATCCGAAGCCGCCCCATTGGGTGATAAAGTTACCGTCTCGATCAAACTTTTGGATGCGTTGGTTGCCGGTATCACTCACAAATACGTCTCCTGATTCATCTACTGCCACACCCCAGGGCGATCGAAACTGCCCAGGTTCTTGTGCCTGAGCGCTGCTGGCATGGCCTGGCCCAATGCCTCCGCCCCATTTGGTAAGTAATTGGGGGAGGACGTTTGAGCTGGTATCAAATTTTTGAATCCGATGATTACCCATGTCGACTACATAGACGGTTCCATCTGTTTGATCCACAGCAATGCCTCGCGCAAAATAAAATTGTCCGTCCCCGTTTCCAAAGCTTCCCCACTGCATAATGAATTCTCCGGTTTCATCAAACTTTTGAACCCGGAAGTTGGCACTATCTACGACATACAGATACCCGCGGACTCGGTCGACCGCGACTCCCCATGGAGCATTAAACTGTCCTTCGCCATTCCCGCGTGATCCCAGTTTCATCATATAATGGCCTAATTTCCCATCAAACTTTTGAACCCGATGGTTATTGGTGTCAGCCACATACACATTCCCATTTCCATCGCATGCGATGCCCGTAGGATTATTGAAACCCCCATTAGCGGATCCGAAATTTCCCCATAACAGTATGAAATTTCCATTTCTGTCGAATTTCTGGATGCGGTTGTTCCCGTTATCAACGACAAACAATGACCCTTGGCGATCAATCGTTAGGCCGTATAGAGGGCTAATAAATTCTCCACCATGGAGAAGGGAAGCTCCACGGCCTGGTTTTCCCCACTTGGCGACACAAATATACCCAGAGGTGTTGAGAAGGATGCTGGTGCTGGCGGGAACAGAAACGTTGTTATTGGCGTCTTTGAACCAAACGTAGACGGTTTTTGTGCCATCGGTTGGCGAGGTGGTAAAAGGAATCGTGGCTCCAAATTTTTGTTCCGGTTCCACTTCAACCCACCCAGGCATGGTCCCGCTTGGGGTCATGGGGTTTTCAGAGATGAAATAGGCGGCCACTCCGCTATCCACGTCTTTAGCTGAGATGGTGGCGACCATATCAGGACTATTGGTCATGTAGGCCCCATGATTAATGACGATGTCAGGATTTTGAGGTGCTGAGATGTCGATTAAAACTGGAATAGCTGTCTGCTCTTCAGATAGCCGGCTTTCTGCTCCATCTTCGGTCACCGATGTCATAGCATAAAAATATGCCGTGTTATTCGTGAGGCCACTATGGATATATGGAGTGGTCACACCTTCAATCTTTGTAGAGGTGTCTGTGGAGAGGTTTGGTTCAGTACTAAAATAGAGGTTGTAACTGACAGCATTTGGAACTTCGAGCCAACTAAGGATGTTTTCTGTATCTCCGGGTTTGACGGCAAGGTTGATGGGGGCAGTAAGATCGCTGGCAATTCGTTTTTCTTGTTTGCCTCGATTGAGTTCATCCTCAGTTGGGGCAAACTTGGTTAAACGGTGGTTGCCGCTGTCTATGACGTACACATATCCTTCTTTGTCCACCGCAATCCCTGACGGGAAATTCAGTTGCCCTTCAGTTAATCCCCGATTTCCCCACGAAGTGAGATAGGTCCCGCTAGAATCAAACTTTTGGACACGGTGATTTCCGCTGTCGACGACATACACATATCCCAAAGCGTCGCAGGCGACTCCCCATGGGGCTTTAAATTGACCTGGGGCATTCCCTTCCTTCCCCCACTTCAGGAGGAAGTTACCACGTGCATCAAATTTTTGAATCCGATTGTTCCCCTCATCGGCAATATAAATATTTCCGACAAAGTCAACGGCGAGGCCGCGGGGATAAAAGAAGGCGCCGTCATATCCCCCATCACGCCCCCACTTAAGCACAGGGGAGCCGTCGGAAAGGAATTTTTGAATTCTGGCATTGCTGGTATCTGAGACAAACAGATTGCCTTGAGAATCGGTGGTAACACCCCAGGGGACATCGAATTTCCCCGCTTCCGCCCCTCGCCAGGCAAAACCGAATTTTCCCCAGGCATTAATAATATTTCCTTCGGAATCAAACTTTTGGATGCGGTTGTTCCCACTGTCGGCCACATACACATCTCCTTCTGGGGATGTGGCAATGCCCCGTGGGTAATAAAATTTTCCTTCGGTTGAATCAGGTTCGTCACCCCAACGTGCAAGAAATTTTCCCGATTGGTCAAACTTCTGAATCGAATGATTGTCTGTATCGCCGACATAGATGTTTCCGTCTTTATCTATAGCAATGCCGGTTGGTGATTTAAATTCTCCATCGTCGACGCCTTCACACCCGATTTGCATCACGGGGAGGTAGGGCGAAGGGATGGACATTACCTCTTCAGATAAGGGGCTTTCTCCTTCTTCCGTAACCACGGAAATGGCATAGTGGTAACAAAAGTTATTAGCTAGGTCGTTATGTTCGTAAGGCGAGATCGCTCCTTCAATGCAATTGGATTTTTCTTTGGTTATCCCAACTTTTGGGATAAAATCCTCTTGTCCTGCGACTGGCCTGGTAAGTTCGTTGGGCTTAATTTGAACGCCCTTGGTGGTCAGGAAATAAACGTTGTAATACAGGGCTCCCGGAACAGGATCCCAGGTCAGGGTAATTCGCGTATGATCAGGGTTAGCGCGTAGGTTCGCTGGTGCCGGTGGAATATTGGCATCCTCGTTTTGTCCTGCTCCCCAGTCTTCCGCTCCACTTTCTATGGTCAACGTTTGTTGATAGAGCGGATTTCCAAAAAATAAAACATTGAGAAGTTTTGTCATACTAATCCCCTGAAACTGATGAGTCAGTTGTGTGAAATTTGTAATTTATGCAATAAATACAATGACTTACGGCAAAGTCTACCAGGAGAAAAAGAGGGAAGTCAAGGAAAGTCGTAGCAAGCTATTTACCTCTAAGCCTTCTTTGACAACAAGTCAAAGACGAGGAATTCCAGATTATTCTATTGGAGTAAAGTTGAGATCTAAAGGTCCAAAAAATTTACCCTTCCGTTATCAGCAAATAATAGGCGAGAATGCGAGAGAGATTCACGACTACTTTAAGATGGTTGGGCAATTCCTGATTTTGTGACGTTGGCAGCCTGTGGACCCTTTGCTCCCTCTACCAAGTCAAATTCTACCGATTCCCCCTCTTTTAGAGATTTAAATCCGTCTTCTTGAAGTGCGGAATAATGCACAAAGACATCCTGTCCGCCTTCAACCTGAATGAAGCCAAAACCTTTACGATCATTAAACCATTTTACCGTTCCCTTACTTCTCATGATGGCCCTCCCCATTAGAGTACTTGTGGATATACATTACAAAAAAGTTATGCGCGCTTAAAAAGAAAAGCCGAAAAAGGAGCTAATTCCTCTCTCGGCTTCACGGCGTAATATTCTTCTCACTTCTTTACCCATTACAAAAACGGAGAGGATGTAGCACAGTTTGCAGAATCTGTCAATAAATGACAGGAGGAAATTCCTTCCCTACTATTCGCCTATAGGCTAATTATTTCAGATATTTGCTTGAAAATGAGCAGAGGGGCCATTTTAATCAAACAACATTTTTCATCACCTTCAACTTATTTGAATTGTCCAAGGCCTTGATCAGACTTCTCGATCGGTACATTTTTTTTGAGTTGCTTCCCCCGTTTTTGACCAGCCTGACCGGATTGTGTTTCATCATTTTTACCAAGGAAATGCTACGGCTGGTGGATTTAGTGGTCTCCCGAGGAATTAGCTTGGCGGCCTTGGGGTCTATTGTGCTGCATTTGCTTCCATCATTTTTAGTCCTAACCTTACCAATTGCTTGCTTGATTGCCTCAATTTCGGCCTTTAATCGCCTGTCGTTTGACAATGAGGTCATTGCCATTCGAGCTGCGGGGGTCAGTTTTTGGCGAATCAACCTTCCTGTGGTGGTTTTTTCCGGCATCGTATTTCTCTTAACGGTATATCTTTCTCAATGGGGGCAGCCGTGGGCCAATGTGTCATTGAAGACTTTGGCCCTCAGCGTCATTGAAGATGAGTTGACTCTTGCAGTTGATTCGGGGGTGTTTAATGAACCGATCCCCGGACTCATGGTGTATGTGCCACATTCGGAGAATGCTTCTGGGGATAAGGGAATCTTCATTTCGGACCAACGCAATCCGGAGCAACCATTGATAATTGTGGCGGAGAATTTTCACATGTTGAAACAGAGCGAACGTCAGCAGTTTGGCATTCGATTGTTTAAGGGTGCCATTCATCAAATCCCCAAAGATGCCAATAGTTTTCACCGGGTCATTTTTGATACCTATGATTTTTGGCTCTCTTCGCCTTTTACCTCAGTGAAAGATAAGACAAAACGGAAATCCTATCAAACCCTCACTCAGCAATTGGAGGAATCAGGTGGAACGGACGCTGGAGCTCTTCGACGATTAGTAGAGTTTCATAAAGATACCGCCTTTCCGGTTGCCACCTTTGTGCTGGGGTTATTGGGCGTCCCGGTGGGGATTGTGTCGAAGCGGTCCGGGAAAGCTGGGGGGTTTGCGATTGGGGTTGGCGTGGTGATCGGATTTTATTTATTAAATGTATTGGGAGAGTTTCTCGTGACGACTTTGGTGATCTCTCCATTTTTAGGTGCGTGGATGCCTAACCTTATCCTCGCCTGCTTCACAGGGTTCCTGCTATTTCAAGCTGGAAAACAATGATCCAGAATTTTTGCCAGTCTTTTAGATCATGAAAAAAATTTCTTGGTATGTGTTTGGGAAATTCGGTCGCGTCTTCGTAATGTGCCTTGTAACCGTGTTGACGATTTATCTTGTCGTGGATTTTTTCGAAAAATTAAGGAAGTTTTTGAAATATGACGCAGATCTAACCGTTATTTTCAGTTTTTTTGTCTATCGAATTCCCGAAATTGCTTTTTTATTAGCCCCGCTGGCGGCGTTAATGGCGTCAATCTTGACGATTTGTGGGCTTAATCGGACTCGTGAAATCACGGCGATGCGCAGTTGTGGGTTAAGCTTTTATCAAATTGCCATTCCCTTTTTTGTCTTTGGCGGGCTTGTGACTGTCGTGGGTCTGGGTCTAACGGCGGTGTTGATTCCTCTGGCCAATATTAAAGCTGAATTTGTTCAATCGGTCTTGATCCAAAACAAACCAGAACCCCTCTTACTTACTCCGGAACGTTTGTGGCTTCGGGTGGGACGAAATCACCTTATGCGGATCGATTCCGTGACAGATGATGGGTTTCGTTTGAATGGTATTCACCAGTACACACTTGATGATCGCTTCAGTATCAAAGGCATTCTGGAAGGAAGATGGGCAACATTTGTCGATGGGGAATGGATAATGAAGCATGCGATTGAGCGAACATTTCAGGATGAAGAACGCATGCAAGTAATAAATATACCAGGACAGACGTTGCCTCTCTCTCTCACGCCTGATGATTTTCAGAATTGGCTCGCTCAGTCTCCAGAGCATATGTCCTTGTATCAATTGCATGATTATATTCAACGGTTAATAGAAGACGGTCATAGTCCTCATCGTTTTTTAACTGATTATTGGTCTCGAATTGCATACTCTCTCGTTCCTCTGGTGATGATACTTTTAGGGATCTCGGTGAGTCTCCGCGGAAGTGGTGTGCGTGAGGTTGGAATAGCTAAAGGGCTTGGGCAAACCCTGGGAATCGGGTTTTTTTTCTGGGCTGCGCATTCGGTAGGCATTGTCTTAGGACGAAATGGCGCCGTATTACCAATCATTGGCAGTTGGATTGCCACGGTCATGTTTTTCATTGTCGGGATTAATCTTTTTTTAAGGTTAAAGTGAGGAATCCATGGTTTCCATGAATAAAGGAGGGAATGCGTGGTTGAGATTTTAATCATCTACTCCTGTTCACCATTCGTATTGGTTTTTAATGCTGTGCGATATATGAACTTGTCAAGTTTTCTCATAAACATATAAGGGCCTTTCTTAATTCCCCCTGACTCGGATCCGATAACATTTTCATAAGGATAGAGGTTGAAGAGTAAGTAGGGAGGATCCGAGAATCAAAGGTAGGTAGTTAATTGGAAATCTCAAAAACCCACCACTTAAAAGAGGTTGTGATTATCGAATAACGAATTCAACAGGTGACAAGGGCAAACTATCCGTGAGGGTAGGGCGCAAAGCCAAGAAACCCTGAGAAGATAATTGTTTCAGGGTTCGTCTGGTTACCGAACTGTGTTGGTAGACTCCATGCGTTCGTTCATGCGCCCATTCCCTGGAATTGGACGCTTTTTGGTCACCCTGGGAAGGCCAAAATATGGACGAAGACGCACACAATTTCCCAAAGACAGCAGTTAGTTTCAAAGAACTCGACTCGTCTCCTCTCAGTTCGGTGAGTCCTGAAAAAACAGAACAGACGGAAGCACGGGGCCAGCTCGATCAGGAGTATGTTACTCGGATTTTATTAGAGTTTCTCCCGACCATTCGTCGGATGGCTGGAATTATGGCCTTCAGGAAACCCTTTTCTCTGGATGTTGAGGATTTAACGAGCGCTGGGGCTATGGGACTGTTGTCGGCGTTGAAGCGCTATGATCCAACACGGGATATAAAATTTCGAACTTTTGCCGAATATCGTATTCGGGGCATGATGTTGGATGAGATTCGATCGATGGATTGGGTTCCTCGGTCTGTTCGATCTCGCCGAGATCAGGTACGACAAATAGTAGAAGAGCATCTTCAGAAAAATGGGGTGCCACCGACTGCACAGGAATTGGCCACCCTGTTGGGTGTCCCCATTGAGGAAATAGAAGGAGTGGGCGGGTGTGATCCTCGGTTAATTAGTCTGGATGAGCCGGTTGGACAGGGAGAAGATGAATGCACCCTCCGCGATGTATTGCCGGATGTTAGCCATCTGGACCCTTTTGTGGCCTGTGCGGATGCAGAAATGAAAGCGGCATTGTCGGCCGCGCTCCAGACATTATCGGCACGCCAGCAAGAGGTGCTTCAATCGTATTATCATGCCGGATTGACGATGAAAGAAATTGGCCGGCAAATGGGCCTGACCGAGTCTGGCGTCTGCCGGATACATTCCGGTGCCATTCGACATCTACGCATAGAGTTGAAGCGTATTGAGGAAGGGGGACCCAGTGCGCCTCGACCCAGGAATTTACGAAAAGCTCCCGTTGTCCAGGACTAATTAAATGGTGTGCTTATTAAAAAATTCGTGTCCGCCAATTTTTGCCACTTTACGGTTGAACTGAGCCCAGCGGGGAGTTTTGACCAGTTGGGGATTATAAAACAGTACGGCCCCATCCACCACTGTTCGCCCGTCTTGTACCACCCTCCAGGCTAACAGACTATCCTGCATGATTCGATTTGTTTGATCAAAATCTACTTCCTCTGGATTACGTCCCATCCATGGTTCAAATTGTTTGGCACGAAGAACGGTGCCCTTCACCGTGCCATCGCTGTGGTATTTGAGAGCCATTCGGTTCCGAATGACGGCCGCGACAGCTAGCTTCCCCGCAAAACTTTCACCACCGGCTTCCAGATAGATGGTTAAGGCGGCTAAAATGTCGTCGCTGTGGCTGGAATCCTGCCGATGGGTTATTTCTAAAGGCAATGGTGATACAGTTGAAGAAGAAAGAAGAGATGCGATATCGGCCGAATTTATTGGAGTTGGTGAAACCGGGAGTAAGCAAATGGAGAAGATTTCTAAGCCGATGATGAAGATACAAGGCAACACTCTTTGGTTTTGTTTCATTTTATCCCTTTAAGTCTTGTTGTGTGTGGAGTTTTTACCCTTTATTTTCGTTTTGATTTAGATATTAAGGAATCAGGTTCAATGAAATGCCTCTTCGACACGGTCTTCCGCAAAGTACATGCCATTGACGTTTTAGACTGTTCAATGGAAGGTATTTATGGGAGTCTTGTGTTGTAGGGAAGAGTTTGGTGTTAGAAATTTTGTGTTTTCATAAATAACAAGTGGCCTTGACCCCGCATTGTGTCGTGGTTTCGGGACATCAACGATTAGGCCACACGTTTTATTATTTAATAGTGATTGGAAACAGGGCGATTTCGAGATTCTTATACTGATCAAAAATCTGACAATTTCAACAATGGGTTTATTGAATCATCGGAAAATATGGGGAACGAACAGAGAATTTATCGAGAATGATGTCTGTTGCCCGATTTTAGTGATGGAGGAGAATATGAGCGTTTCGTCGGCGAGCGAACGAGTAAGGGAAATCATGGTATGTCTCGGAATGGGTATAATTCTTCTGGGTACGTTACTGCTTTCCAATGGTTGGGCTCAGTCAGATCAGATACCTGTCTTGCTCAATCAACCTCTTGCGCACGCTAAAGTGTATTTGATGGCCGGAGATTACCGTCGTGCAGTAGTGGCTTGTCAGGAAAATATTGACCGCAATCCTTCGGTCGAAGCATACGTGTATCTGGCCTATGTCTATGAGGCCATTGATGGCTATTTAGCATCATTAGCAAAGCAGGAGGATTATGTGAGAGTGGAGCAATTAGCGCTGAATTTGACCGCAAGGGATATTCTCGATCTCATTGATCCGCCCAATATCATGCCTCGTATGGCGCAAGAGCTCATTCATGAAGGCATTCGGCAACAATTTGATGTGACAGCAGCAATGGCCAATCGGTTGAGTCGGACGCGGACGGATGAATTGTGGGCACAACAAACCCGCTGGCGTGAATTAAAGCCTGATTCATGGTGGACGGGTGCCCCGGATGAATGGCAGTGGTGAATTCTATCCCGGCCTTGCCTGTGAGTGAGGAGGTCAAACGGATCACACAGGGTGCAATGCTACTGAGTCAGTTAATCGTATATGAGTGAGTTGACAGTCCGACAAGAGCGGTTTTAGGATGCGAGGACAGTCTGGACCTTTTGTCGTATTTATCCAAGGAGGCAGTCAGTGTCTGATTTAGTGGCCAAAGCCGATGCAACGAATTGGGATGGGGAAGTACTGAAAGCTTCAGAGGTGGTAATGGTGGATTTCTGGGCAGTTTGGTGTGGACCCTGTCAAATGGTGGCCCCAATCGTCGATGAGCTTGCACAGGAATATCAAGGCAAACTCAAAGTCATGAAGCTCAACACCGATGATGCTCCAGAAGTTGCGGGGAAATATCAAATCATGAGTATTCCAAGTATTCTCTTCTTTAAGGGTGGCCAAGTTGTCGAAAAAATTGTTGGTGCAAGACCGAAGCAACAATTCAAACAAGTCATTGACTCACTACTGGCTCAATCCACTTCCCCTGCCTGATCAGTGGGACCGATGACTCGGTGTTATGCTGACCGAGCTGCGTATCTCCAACTTTGCCCTTATCGATCAACTTCATTTGGAATTTCCCCCCGGATTTCTTGTCTTGACCGGGGAGACCGGGGCAGGAAAATCTCTTCTCATTGATGCTCTGGTGTTAATCACCGGAGGACGGGCCTCTGCCGAACATATACGGTTTGGTGCCGAGGAAGCTCTGCTGGAAGCTTGTTTTCTCATCCCACCGACCCATCCTCTTTTAAGCCGGTTGCAAGGGGAGGGATACCTCCTTCCCGACCAACAGGACATTATCGTTCGTCGGATGTTATCGCGGTCGGGAAGGAATCGCAATTTCCTCAATGGGCAACTCGCCCCTCTTCAAACGATTCAAGACATCGGACCTCAGTTGGTAGACATCCATGGCCAACATGACCAGCAATCATTGCTCTCCCCTAAGACCCAGCTCAAATTGTTGGATGCATTTGGGAATCTTGAGGATGTCGTCGGATCCTATCAGGAGATGCACCGAGAATGGATTGAGAAAAAGACGGCTTTGGAAGAATATGTGGTCAGATTACGGGATCAAACCAATAGGCAGGATATCCTTCAATTTCAATATGACGAGCTGGTCAAAATGCAGTTGCAGTCGGGTGAAGAAGAAGCCCTCAGCCAGGAATATCATCGGTTGAAACATAGCGGTCGTTTAGGAGAATTATCGAATCAAGCCTTTAGGACGTTATATGAAGGCGAACGATCCGTTCTAGATCATCTGGGTGAGGTAACTGAGTGGGTACAAGAGCTTGCCAAAATTGATGCGCAAGGTGAATCGTGGGTCCCGTTGTTGGAAACAGCAAACATGTCGTTGCGGGAAGTGACCGATAACCTTCGGGATTACCGGACTCGAATCGAATATGATCCGGAGAGAATGGATCTGATTGATAGTCGGTTGGCCGGTCTTCAGCGGCTGAAAAAGAAATATGGAAAGCCGATCGAAGATTTATTGGAACTTACCAAGATCCTGGAGCAAGATTTAGCGCAACTCCAAAATGGAGAAGAGCAGGTGCGGCATTTGCAGGCAGAGGTGACCTGTCGATATGAAAGAATGAAGGCCTTGGCGGAAGACTTGTCGGCCCGGAGGAAAACAGTTGCGAAGCATTTGGTCAAAGAGATCAAACAGGAATTAGCCGCCCTTAAAATGTCGACAATGGAGGTACAGGTTAATATTGAAATAGCCAACGGAGACAATCGATTTGGATTGACAGGAATGGATCGGGTTGAAATGCTTCTGGCTCCCAATCCGGGAGAGCCGCTGATGCCATTGGGCCGGATTGCATCGGGTGGAGAATTGTCCCGAATTATGTTGGCCTTAAAAACCGTGTTTGCCGAAAATGATCAGACGCCCGTCGTCATTTTCGATGAAATTGACAGTGGGATTGGTGGGGAAGCCGGCATAGTCATGGGCAGTCGTTTACGTCAGTTGGCTCAATTCCATCAAGTCTGTTGCATTACCCATCTTCCGCAGATTGCCTCGCAGGCTCATGCACAGTTTGTAGTTGAGAAAACAACGTTGGAGGACCGGACGCTAACGAAAGTCCACGAAGTCACAGGAGTTCATCGGGAATCCGAAATTGCTCGCATGTTGGGAGGAGGCACGCTAACTCCAACGATTAGAAAAACCGCCGGTGAAATGCTGGATCGGGGAAGCAGTTCTCATATCGGCCCCAATCACAATAAGCCAAAAAAGAAGCCTGCCAAAACCTAATCTGAATTCGAATGAGTTTGGTTCATTCAGGATAGCCATTGATGAATCAGTGGATAGCTCGATCTCTGGATTCGAGAGTTGTTAAGATCCGGCTTTCCAAAAAAACACGACAGCCATCCGTTTTGAAGCTAATGCATGGTCCCAGCCAAAATACCCTGTGGCAGAATGGATGAGATCCGATTTATAGGCAACGAGGCGGTTGAAGACATACGGGGCCTCTAGGATCTCTTTGAACATGGTAGGATCCATTTCCTGCGATACCCCAGGCACTTCGCTAAGACTTTCATAATCTTTTGGACAATAGTTGCCGTCCGGTGGTTCTCCGGGAAGATGCAATCGGTAAAAGGATGTCCCGCAATGTGATGTGGGTGGGCTTGGATGGAGGTAGAGGACGGCCGCGTAATCGCAAATTCTGGCAGAGTCGACATGCGGACGAGCAACCCCCTCAGCTCCTCCGCATATTTGAATATGATTGTGTCCGGAAAGTCCTGCTTCGTTATCGGATTGGGGAGTGAGATTGGGAATACCTAAATGGGTGGTCACGTAGCTTTCCACGATGCGCAGTTCGTCGGAAGTCAAAGCTCCAGGAGCTCGCATGCCGGGCCAGGGCTCCGACCGCCAGGGGGATCCCAGGGTCCAGGTTGGAATGGTAATACATCGTTGGGCAATCTCTAATGCGTTGGGAAGGGCCTGATCTTGAATCCAATAATCCCGGCCATGAATTAATTCGCGATAGGGGAGTCGGTTCATAAATAGAAACCAGACAGTGACGTTGATCAGAGGAGAAAATTGAGTGACGACATGTGAATTTGTGGATGAAAGTGGGCACCATAATTCTTCAGTCAGGGTGAGGTCAAGCGAATGTATTCTTTGATAGCCTGGTGAGAATGTGGTGGTTGTCATGATAAGCTAAGAATCATGAGGGCATTGAAAAAAGGATAAATTGAAAGTTTGAAGTCTGAAGGGATGAAGGAGAGTGACTATGCTTAAGCCAGCGGGGTCCGACATTGATCAACTGTTGACTGAGACCCTTCAGCTCATCAAGGTTGAGGAGATCACTCGTCTCTATTGGGAGCAGGGGGAGTTCTTGGCTTTAGAGCATTTGTTTCCCGCTCAGGTTGTTCAGGAATTTATGGGGGAAGTAGAAGGCGTGCGGCCCCAAATCAATCGAAACTTTATACCAGGGCATAAAAAGGGAGGAAGTGTCAGTTTTTATCTTCTGCAGCAATCGGCTCCGGCCATTCTTTCGTTCTATCACCACCAGGGCTGGATTGACCTCTTGAGCCGGATTGCCGGAGTTCCGTTGATGCTGTGCCCCGAAGAGGATCCTCATTCCTGTGCACTGTATTTTTACACCGAGGCTGGAGATCATATCGGGTATCATTATGATACCTCGTATTACAGGGGCGACCGATTTACGGTTTTATTAGGCTTACAGGATCAATCAAGCAGCCGATTGGTTTGCCGTTTACATACCAAAGAGCAGGGCCGAGAGGTTAAAGAGTTATCCCTCCTGACTGCCCCAGGAACATTTATTTTTTTTAACGGCGATAAATTGCATCATGCCGTTACGCCTCTGGGTGCTGGAGAAGAGCGGATTGTGCTCACGCTTCAATACGTCACCAATCCGTCCATGGGGCTGGCCCAACGTTGGTTTTCGAATATGAAAGATGCCGTAGGATATTTTGGATGGTCGGCCATATTTCGAAAACCCCACCGTTAAAAATTTCTCCACATCCCTCTTCAGTGCAACCCGATTAACACGACAGTTGTATTGTCTTCTCCACCTAATCGGTTGGCAGTATCCACAAGTGTTCGGCATATCGCCTCGGCCTGTGGAGCTTCTTGGCCGATAATTGTTTGGATCTCCTGATCAGTCAGCATTTTTGTGAGCCCGTCTGAACACATCAGAATGAGATCTGATGGCTCAAGCGGGTAGGTCCGAATGGTAGGTCGTGGCTCAGGCTCAATTCCAAGGGCTTTGGTTAAGATATGCCGGAGGGGGTGGGTGCGAACCTGTTGCTCTGTAATGAGATTCAGGGCCAACCGTTCTTCCATAAGGGTATGATCTTTTGTCCAGAGCGTAAGCGTGCCCTGCCTAAAAAGATAGGCGCGGCTGTCGCCAGCATGTGCTACGCTTGCCTGGTATCCTATAGAAGAACGCGTGATGGCGACCACGATAATAGTTGTTCCCATTCCTTTCAGGGAATCGTCCTCTGCTGCTGCTTTTCGAATGCGTTGATTGGCGGATTCAAGAGCTTGACCCAGAAGCGATTCTAATTTGTCAGGTTGGGCGTAGAGCGCAGTTTCCGTCGAGAGTTGAGTTCGAACGACATCGGGAATGGATTTGACTGCAATCTGGCTGGCTACCTCACCCCCGGCATGTCCGCCCATGCCATCTGCCAACACCCACAATTGCAGGGTATTATCGAGTGAAAAGGCATCCTGGTTCAGTTTTCTCACCAGACCCAGATCCGTCAGTCCGACGCCAGTCCATTTGTTAGAGCGTTGCGCGAAAGTCATAGGGAAGCAATGTATTCAGGGAGTCCATGACGTTGAACCAGACGGTTGTAAATAAGGTCGGCTAAAGGCTCCAGGTTTTTGCAATCTGCTTCATTATATCGTATGAGCACCTCTTTAGAGCCCGCTTGTCCGAGTTGTGATTCTTCCCACAGCCGGACTGCATCCCACCCCGTCAGTCCTTCCAGAGAAGTCGGTCGATAACACCCTACTTCCATCTCAATCGCCTTCAGTCCGCCCCTCAATCCGAGACGTCTTGCCGCAAAACAGAGGTCGATATGGGGATGGTCAAGCATCAGGTTCGGATATTTGGCTTTCAGAAATGGCAAGTCAAAGCCTGAGCCAAAGAAGGTTACGAGAAGATCGTATGATGCCAATTCCGCCTGCAAGCGTTCACCGGATAAGTTTTCTCCCTGAATCAACGTGGTCATGCGACCTTTTCCATAAATACCCACCACCGTAATCTCGCCATCGGGTAAAGGAATTCCGTTTGTCTCAATATCCAGAAACGCCGCCTGAGATCGAAAATTGGGATAAAGACGCCAGTGGTCGCGCGCTTTCAGGATGCGGGTAAAGAAACGGGAATTCTGTGCCTTCCACTGTTTTTGTGCTTCCAGAATGTCTCCATCATATTGGGCTTTTCGAAACGAGGAAATGCGGGGAGCGACAGGTTTCTCGAGGAAAGCCTCCCACGTGTCAATGCCATCCTCCCACCAGAGGCGCTCAGTGGATTCTCCAACGCCGGGTAAAAAAAGAAATGTGGATTGTAACATGAGTCTTTACGCGAAGAGAGCCTAATTCTAACCTTGATTTCACCAAGAGGACAAGCTACATTCGAAGCAATCTTGAGATCTTCTTTCATTGGTAGCATAAGCGAGAAATTATGGAATTCCGTCCACAGAAAATTAAAATGACCATCGGTGGGATCCAGGTCATTGCACAACTCAAACCGAATCGAACCGCACAGGCTGTGGTTGAAGCTCTTCCTATTGAGGTCCCCGTGAATCAGTGGGGAGAAGAATTTTATTGCAACATGCCGGGGGTCAAAGACTATCGAGAAGTTGCCACCACTCAGGTAAAAGTTGGCGATGTCGCTTTTTGGGGCATGGGGGGAATGTTGGCCGTCTTTTTTGGACGCACGCCCATGAGCCTCGGAGATGATCCGGTTCCTGCCGATCGGGTGAACGTCATTGGAAAAGTGATAGGTGATCCGAAGGTCTTGAGGGAGGCCACAGGGGCCTCCCTTATGAGAGTGGAACAGCTTCCTGAAGGAACCTGATGCGACTCAATAAAGTTCGCATACATCATATGGCCGTTTCAGTCATTGAACGATTACAGGCGAGTGGCTTGTTGCAAATTCAAGGAAAACCGGAAGTGGTGATTCAGAAATTGGAAGCAGCCATTCTGACCGAGTTACAGGTGGAAGATCGTTTGAACGCGGATGTCCGGGAGATGTTGAAACAGGTTGAACGAGAGTTTGCAGAAGGTCGAGCGGATTACCAGAAAATGTTTACCATGGTGAAACAAAAACTCATCAAAGAACGGGGAGTCATTTTATAGGGCTTATAGCAGAATAGACGTTGAAGTCCCCAGGACTGAATGGCTAATGAATACTCCCATCCTCAGCGACGAAAAACAGACTCATCTTGCGCATGTAATTCTGACCAGTGTTACAGAAATGTCCGAGGCAAAGATGATTGGCGATTCTGCTCATGCCCTTCGTGAAGTCAAGCGCGTGCTGGCCGAGCACATGAAAGCAGAAGAGGAGCTGGTGCAAAAAGTGCGGAGTCGATTGCAATCATATGCACGGCCCATTCCAGAAGGTTCCCAAGAGTGGGATGTCCTTTATCAAAAAACCTACCAGGAAGAATTACGTAAGCGGAATTTAAGCTGAAGAACTCTTCTTGGCCCCTCAGGTTTCTTCCTTTTCTGCGAGTGTGACGTCAACCATATTAATCGTGCAGCTGCTTATCCCTGGAACTCTCTTGAGGGCCAATGGTATGGTTTGTCAAGGGTACTCTCGTGAATGATCGTGAAAAGACCATGCATGCTCTTGGAGCGGCCACCCTCTCCATTTTACCGGGGATCGGTCATCTCTACTTGGGTGTCAAACGCGGGAATATTTTCCTGGTATGCGGGATTCTTTTATTGATTATTTCCAAGTTTTTCTGGCCGACAGGGTGGCTAATTTATATGCAATTTGCCATTCTGGCAGGCTTCGATGCGTTTGCATTTGGCAAGCGCGGACGAGGGTTGTTTTAACCATCTGCCAGTCATCTGGAGACCATAGCATGAAGCAAGATGATCGTCTTCTGACAAGGTTAGTGAGGCTGGATTGGGGTTTGAGAATTTTGGTGGCCGTGATTGGGCTACATGCTTCACTGGCTCAGGCGGCTAATTTGTCGGTGACTGACTTGCTAACATCTCCCGGGAAGCCAATTCAATTACAGGCACGCTTAACCAATCCCGAGGCAGAAGGGGAGATTGGTTTGCCGGACCAGCCCTTGGAATTTATTGTGCATGGCCGGACGGTGGGCCAGGCGAATACCGACGCGCAGGGATGGGCTCGGCTCGACTTTGCTCCCAGTATGCGAGGGAATTTGTCAATCATTGTGAAGTTGGTGACGCCCTCTAAAACCAAGGCCATCGAAGGGAAAGGGGTCCTTCTCTCCTGGGAGCGTCGTCGTCCCATACTGCTGATTGACCTGGCGGTGTTAGTGGAAGGGGAGCTGGCTATGGATCCGCCTCCGCCTGAGCTCTATAAGGATCCGGGACTCATTTTAGGAGATGCCCATCCAGCAGCAGCGTCAGAATTGGGCAAGCTCGCCCAATTTTATTACAACCTTGTGTATCTGGACTTGACCGGGCGAGGACATCTTGAACATATTCAGGCTTGGCTGCGTGAGCACCAATTCCCCCCAGGAATGATTAGAATCCTTCAGAAGACGCCAACGGCATTGAACGAACTCATACACACTTTGAAAGAAGAGGGTTGGGAAAAAGTGAGTGGTGGTATCGGGCGCACGGCAGATTTTGCGGAAGTACTCGTTCAAAACCGCCTGCAAACCGTGATTTTACCGCTACCACAGACAAAGGGTCGGTTTCCACGCCGGGCCATTGTCCTCGATGATTGGTCACGTATTCGACGGCATCTTTGATGGAGCCTATGAGCCAATAGCCGGTCGACGTTCGGTTCAACATCGGATGTGGATATTGCTAAATTCTATATGATTTTCTATTCAAAAAACCGATCGTAGGAAAGAAATTTTGGTGAAGGCAGCACGACCAAAAAGCCGTTTTGTGTGTCAGGAATGTGGATATCAAGGCGTTCGCTGGAGCGGCCGGTGTCCGGAGTGTGCGCAATGGAACTCCTTGCGGGAGGAGGTTGATCAAGATCTTTCATCCCTTCAACCGCGAAGTGTCGCCGGAGGAATACCGGAGGCTGTCCCAATCAGCTCTATCGTGCAGACGCAGGAGTTTCGTCTTCAGGCTGCTATTGAAGAATTGAATCGAGTGCTTGGTGGGGGAGTGGTTCCAGGATCGGTTATCTTGATTGGAGGCGATCCTGGAATTGGTAAAACGACTCTGTTGCTCCAAACCCTGGCCTCTCTGGGAACGGCCAAACAGGTCGGGTTGTATGTATCGGGAGAAGAATCACCACAGCAAATTAAGATGCGGGCGGATCGTATAGGCATTCAATCCCCCAACCTGTATGTGGCTGCTGCCACCTCCCTGGAAGATATTTTCAAAGTAGCTGAGCAGATGAATCCCGGTGTCATTGTCGTGGATTCCATTCAAACGGTTTTTACGCAGGAACTCACATCAGCGCCAGGGAGTGTCAGCCAGGTTCAGGAGGTTGGCTGCCGTTTAATGTGGTATGCCAAGCGGACGCAAGTCCCTATTTTTATTATCGGGCATGTGACGAAGGAAGGCGTGATTGCCGGGCCAAGGCTTCTGGAACATATTGTCGATACGGTGTTGTATTTTGAAGGAGACAAAGGCCAGAGCTATCGAATTCTTCGAGCCGTGAAAAACCGCTTCGGCCCAACCAATGAAATCGGGGTTTTTGAAATGAAGGATGAAGGGCTGACCGAAGTTGGGAATCCTTCCGAACTGTTTTTAACGGGACGAATCGGCCATGGTGCCGGATCTATTGTCGTGTCGAGCGTGGAAGGGTCACGGCCCTTATTGGTTGAGTTGCAGGCTTTGGTTGCGGAGACCACCTACCCCATGCCGAAACGGATGGCCAAAGGTGTGGAAGTGAACCGGGTGTCCTTACTGTTGGCCGTCCTAGAAAAACGATTGGGGTTGCACTTTGCCGGGTACGATGTATATGTGAATGTGGTGGGAGGGCTTCGAATTGATGAGCCGACGGTTGACGTGGGAATCGTATGTGCGGTGCTTTCCAGCTTTCGGGAGTTAACACTGGATCCAAGATTGGTCGTGATGGGCGAGGTCGGGTTGGGCGGAGAGGTCCGGCCGGTGCAACATGCGGACTTACGCATTCGTGAGGCGATGAAATTGGGGTTTCAACGCTGCGTGGTTCCTGAGCCGAATCTTCAACAATGGAAACCTGTGGCTGGCATGGAAGTCGTTGGGATTCGAGACATCGGTGATATTTGGGAAACGGTTGTGAGTCCTGCCTCATAAACGGCGCGGTCAATTGGATTTAATACAATGAATGCTGTTAGTCGCTGGTTCTTGTTGCCGCTGGCGTTCCTTGTGGGATGCGCCGGAATCTTTCAAGGATCATTCCAACTGCTTGAAGACGAGCAGGACCGACAGAAGGTATTCAAAGCCCTACGTGAAAAAGAGTCGACCATTCGCACCCTTCGAGGCTTATTCCAGGCGTCCGTCTCTGGTTCTGGAGTGCCGCTTTCTCACAATGTTCTTGGCACGGTTTCGTATGTGCATCCCGATGTCTTGGATCTGAAAACCTTTATCCGTTTGGGTGTATCCGTGATGAATTTTCATCGCAGGAACAACGAATATGAACTGTACTTACCCGGTGAAGACAAGGTGATCACCGGAAGAGTTGATGACCCTCAGGAGCGTTCACCCTGGGATCACACCGTGATGCTGAGTCTTCGTGCGTTGGATGCCATGTTGGGTAAAGTTTCGGGGGTAGTCGGTGAGGAGGCTCGCGTGTGGAAAAATAACGAACATTTTCGCATTGATATGGCTCCCAACCCATCCTCATCTACCTCATCTCAGGATGATTTCACCGTACGGACCTGGGTGGATGCCCGGACCATGGATTTGACGTCAATTGAATATCGACGCTCATTCGATGACATTGTCGTATTGGTAGAGTGTGAAGATTATCGAGAGGTGAAAGGCACCACGGGGGAAGAAAGCGCTCCGGTTCGATTGCCGTTTCTGGTTCGGGCGACAGACTATCGACCCAGCGGAGGATCCATTACCCTTCACTTCAAGGAGTTTATCGTCAATTCGGCCTCGTAGTTGCCCTTATGCATCAAGCACCCACTCGTTGGTAAGTCAGGATTCATTATTATGGTGTTTTTAGCTCTAGAATCTGCCACCTCCCACCAGAGTGTGGCCGTGTTTCGGGACCAACAGCCGTTAGCCGTTCTGGCCTGTGAGTCGGGGCAGCCTTTGACCCCGCAACTCATCCCCACCATCGATCGGCTGCTATCCTCGGTTGCTTTGCAGTTATCAAGCCTTGAAGGTTTGGTGGTGTCCATAGGACCGGGGACGTTCACCGGATTACGGGTGGGATTGGCGACCATGACGGCCTTCCGGCTGGCTTTACAGATACCTTTGGTGGGGGTTTCCACACTCGAAGGGCTTGCCTGGAATCATGCTGTTACCGAGCTCCCTCTGCTCAGCACTATCGGTATACGGCAGGGGATGGTGTATTGGGCTCTGTTTCGTTGGGAGAATCAGCAGATCGTGTGCGTGAAAGAGTCACAAATTGGGGACATCTTTGAGGTTTGTGGGGGTCTGACCGAGCCGACCATTGTGCTCGGAGATGGTTGGATGCAGAATCGGGTGACTCTCCTTTCAAAAGGGTTTCCCCTTGTCGAAGCTCCTCCCGAGGAGCAATGGCCATCAGCCAGAGGGATTGGAATGGCAGGACGGGCCCTACTGGAGCGAGGGGCTCTCCTTCCTTTAGGCTGCTCTCCACGTTATATTCAACCATCGTATGCAGAGTTATCGAAACCGATAGGCCTGAATCCCATCGGGTGAGACTTTGGGGTACCTGTTTGTGTGACATCAATAGAGGAGTAGAGGCATGGACACAAATGATCCTGTAGTGAGAAGTAAACTATTACATAATAAGGGCATTCGATTGGCCACCCTGGCTGATTTGGATGCATTAGTGATTCTGGAAGAAACCTGCTTTTCTGTCCCATGGTCGAAAAAAAGTTTTGAGGCCGAATTACACGGGAATGTCTTTAGCCAAATTCTCGTCATTCCAGGTCCAGAAGAACAACCGGAAATTCCCTTGCTGGCCTATAGCTGTGTGTGGGTGATCTTTGAAGAGATTCGCTTTCTTAATCTGGCGGTTCACCCTCATTTCCGTGGACAGGGATTGGCTAAGCAATTAATTCTCCAAGCTTTATGCATCGGGAATGCTCGGGGATGTTGTCGGGGGATGCTGGAGGTTCGGAACTCCAATCAAGGGGCAACACGTCTCTATAAAAGCTTTGGATTTGAGGAATATGGCAGAAGATCTTCCTACTATACGAATCCAAGTGAGGATGCTATCCTTATGACTCTGGAGCCTTTGTCCAAGCCCAAATCTGACAAAAATGATCTCCTGGGAATCCCGGCTGAATGCAAATAAGAAACGCTTACCAGCTCAACGTTCACTACTAACATAGGAGGGTACCGATGGTGACCGACGAACAAATCGCCGAAAATTTGCGGGCATCCAATGTGGAGTATCAGGAGTTGGAGGAATCCCATCACCGGTTGGATCTGGAGCTTCAACAGTTATTGAAACACCATGTGTTGACTCCTCAGGAAGAAATACTTAAAAAACATTTACAGAAGGAAAAACTTGGCAAGAAAGATCGAATGGCCGCTCTGATTCGTGAACATCGTGCCTCATGTGATAATGCCAAAACACCTGGATAATCCCAACGGCTGCTTCGCACTCTAAATCCCACTTTCTAATGGCTGCTTTTTCCCCTACCATGGCCATGAATGCGGTGGTGCATCCCCTTCAGCGCCACATTCGTGATATTAAACGCCGGTTAATGATCGTGGGGGCCACGATCATGGTGTTTTTTGTTATAGCGTTTTCTTACTCTTCCATTCTCATCGACTGGTTCAAACGGCCCTTTGAAGATGATCTGATTTTTTACGCTCCGGCAGAGGCATTATTTGCCTCCATAAAAATCTCTTTTATGGCAGCGGTGATTGCCAGTGTCCCTATCATTCTGTACCAATTTTGGAAGTTTATTGAGCCGGCGTTGCTTCAGAAGGAGCAGCGTTGGGCCGTGCCGCTTTTTTTCCTCGGGTTGGGATTCTTCCTTTTGGGTTTGGGTTTTTGCAATGTGGTGATCCTGCCGTTGGTGATCAACTTTTTTGTCACGTTTGGCATGGATCGAGCCATTACTCCAGAATTAGCTGTCGGCACCTATGTCGATTTTAACGTCAAATTTCTTCTGGCGTTTGGCTTTGCGTTTGAAATACCACTGGTGCTTTCTCTTTTAGCCCGTGTAGGGGTCATTCAAGCATCCGTGCTTATTCGGTTCCGTAAGCATGCCGCTCTGGTGGCGTTGATTCTTTCTGCGGTGATTACCCCTGATGCGACAATGTTCACTATGTTATTAATGGCTGTCCCGTTAATCATACTGTATGAAATAGGTATTTGGGGGGCAAAGGTCTTTGGCCGTGCTCCTCTGTCGGCGGGGGAGAAGTATGCAGTGGCTGAGGAGGGAAAGGCACCCGACGATGCAGCGCAAGGTTGAGCGGATTAGACCCGTTCACCAGTCGACACGAATGCCAGGACCTTTATGGAATTGTCTTGTGGGCATAGTGGCCTCCTTCTGGCTTATGGGATTTTCCGGCCTGGGAGAAAGTTATTCTCCATTATCCTCGCTGTATTCCGTCTCGAATATTCCCTCTCTACATCCAGATGACTCCCAAAATACCCAAAAAGGATTTTCCCCCAGTATTCAAACTCTTGTGGTGACCCCGGACGGAGTGGTCTATGCGGGGTCATTTGGAATGGGACTTTTTCGAAGCCAGGATAAAGGGAAATCCTGGGAGCCCTTGAATCGAGGCTTGACGGACCCTTTCTTGCTGTGTCTGGCTGTGCTTCCCGGGAAGCATATCTATGCCGGGACCATGCGTGGTGGAATATATCGTCTTGAGCTCAAGGGAACGACGTGGGAATCTATTGGAAACGGATTGCACGAGTCGGAAGTCAAATCATTTTTGGTTCACCAGGATGTCGTGTATGCGGGAACAGGAACCGGGGTGTATCAGTGGGTTGAAGCTGAGAAACAGTGGGTCACCGTTGGAGCCGGATTGGATCGGATTCTGGTTCCGGGCCTTGCGATCATGGATGACGGCAAGCTATTAGCCGCCACGTCAGGCAAAGGTCTCTTTCATCTGGAGACTCACCACTCTTCACCTTCTACATGGGTGGATTCCCAATCCATATTTGTTGATCCACGTGAGCGGTTGCCGCATCGCTATCTTCGAGTCATTGCCGTGAATGAGGCGCAACACATTTTTTTAGGGACACAGGATGGGGGGATTTTCACCAGCACGGATCGTGGCCAATCCTGGTCCTCCCTCAGTCGGAATCTTCCCAATGATTCAATCAGAAGCATTGTTCCTGATCATAAAGATGTCATTGTGGCGACCGGAAACGGAATTTTCCGATGGAAACCTGACCAGAAAAAATGGATGGGCATGAATACCGGGTTGACCAACCTGGCTATTCAAAGTTTGACGATATCGAATGCGGGGGACTTATATGCCGGAACCAGTAGCGGAGCATTTCGGAGTCAAGACGGAGGTGCGCATTGGACGAATATTAGCCAGGGGTTGGGTGTCCAGTTGGTTCCCAAGGGCCCTTATGAATAAACCGGTGTAATGGAAAGGACGGGATGATGAGCGACGCAACTCATGAATGTCAGACAATTACGATTCACATCCAGGTGAACGGCGATGCCTGGGGGGATATCCACTTAAACCTTTTTCCGGATGTCGCGCCTAATCATGTCCAGAATATGGTGAAATTGGCCAAAGAGAAGTTCTATGACGGTACGACATTTCATCGGGTGATTCCCAATTTTATGATTCAGGGAGGAGATCCCAATAGTAAGGAACACGACCGGTCACGCCATGGAATGGGTGGTCCAGGCCATCGGATCAATGCGGAATTTAGCTCCAAGCCTCATAAACGCGGGACGCTTTCGATGGCGAGATCGCAAGATCCCAATAGCGCGGGTTCCCAGTTTTTTATTTGTGTGGCGGATTCGAGTTTTTTAGATGGTCAATATACGGTGTTTGGTGAAGTGGTGAGTGGCATGGAGACCGTGGATCGAATCGTCAGCGCCAAGCGGGATGCCAATGATAATCCTCTTGACCGAATTGAAATGACCATGAGTGTCTCTGAAGCGAATGCCTAAGAGGTGCCGACGCGTCTGGCCTTGTTGCCTTCTTATTGGATGGCTCTTTGCGGGCTGTGTCGCTCCCCCATTCTATTCCTACCTGGTCTATGAAAATCCCACATCGTTTGTTCGACTTGAGGTCTCCCCCTGGGTGGACCCTGATGTTCCTCAGACATTGAACGAGCATCCGGCTACCATGTCTCGTCACCAAATGATCGAGGCTCTGAGCGGATTACGGGTGCGTGAGTATCGTTCCGGTCCCATTCGCTGGATTCGTGGCCTTGCGGATCCTGAGCCGGCATTCAATAAAGAAGAAATCGATTTGTTAGTGCCACGATTGCTGGAGGGGTTAGGGTTAGCTGTTCCACAGGAACTGGTCACGTTTTACATCAGTCAGCCGGTGAATGCGACGAAGCGGGAAGTGACCTCTGGGGGTCTGTATGTCAAAGACGGGTATCTCCACGTCATCATCAGTAATCACCGTACGAGCTATGAGATTCCCCCTGCCGGGCTGATCTATGATCGACGGTATCCACTGTTTTCTCTTGCCCCACTTGACGTCGATTTACTCTATGAAACAGAAGCGACGGTGCTGCCGAAAAAGAAAAACTTTTGGGACGCTATTTTTGGAGATGAGCATAGCGGTGAGATCGTTCTCGATCTTTCCCGATTGTCGATGATGAAAATGTAAGGATGGGTTCCCAAATTGAGCGGTCTGGGTGCCAAGGGGCAGAATGACATCTACGAAACCTTTAGCAAGGTGGTTGTTATTGAGAGAGGTAAGGATGATGAATATGTTTTCAGCAGGTTATGGAGACCAGCGGCCATCCTCCCTGATATTCCTTTAGAACGATTCGATCATGAAAAAAATGGTTTCTAAAATTCGAAAAACGTCAGGGGAGGCGAAGGTCTCGCCTCAAGAATCCGTGTGTAATCGCTTACGAGATAGACGGAAAAAACAGGGAATCTCACAGGCGGAATTAGCGGTCCTTGTTGGCCTGACGCGACAAGCCGTATATGCCATAGAAGCCAATCAATATTTGCCCAGCACTCACATTGCCTTACGGTTCGCTCGTGCGTTGAAGTGCCGGGTTGAGGATCTTTTTATCCTGGCAGATCATGAAGAAATTGTTGACGCTGAGTTTATTAGTGGGACAACGCCACTGGATCAACCGACAAGGGTGAAGCTGTCATATGTTGGATCCCGGATACTAGCCAGGCCGATGGTCGAGCTGGGCGATGTGTTGAATTTTGTCATGCCGGCTGATGGAGTCATTCAGGAACAGGCGAAGAAATCTTCCAGAGGAAAAGGACCGTATGTGCGGGTTCAATTACTCAATTCTTCGGAGGTGATCAAAAAAGGGATTCTTATTGCAGGGTGTGACCCGGCGTTATTTCTCGCCGGGGAGCATGTCCGAAAAATAAATTCCCTGGCGGGAATTACGAATTGGACCATGGGAAGCGCGAATGCGCTCCGTGCTCTTCAACGGGATGAAGTGCACATGGCGGGATTGCATCTTGTGGATGTGAAATCCGGGCAAAGTAATGTTCCTTATCTGAAACGGCATATTCCCGGTCAGGAATTTGTCGGAGTGCGCTTTGCGTCTTGGGTTCAAGGCCTGTTGGTTCAGCCGGGAAACCCCAAACACATTGTCGGGGTGGATGACTTTGGCCAGTCGGGACTTCGTCTCGTCAACCGGGAATTGGGGGCCGGAGCGAGATTTCTTTTGGATTCCCTGCTTCAGAAATCAGGATTAACGGGAGACCAGTTACTAGGGTATCAGCACGAAGTGCCGTCTCATCTCGAGGTCGCTCGCTTGATTCGTGATGGTATGGCTGACGTGGGCATTGGCGTGGAAGCCGCAGCTCGTCATTATGGTCTTGGCTTCATTCCGCTTCGTGAAGAACAGTATGACTTAATTATGCGCAGAGAATTTCTTAAGACCCACCCCGTCATGTCTCAATTTCTTGATGCGATGGTGAGTCAACCTTTCAGGCGGGAAATCGAATCACTGGGGGGATACACGGTGACGGAAATCGGAAAAATTCTTCATTGGTAAATTGTTCTTTTTCCCTGTATTTCCATGACTTTAGGCGGCATGGTCAGGAACCATCTGTGTTACTTATCTATAACTGCCAGGAACATGTCGGCTAATTTCTGGTCCGTTGAGGAGGAAACATCAGTTGAAATCGGGGAAAAATGGCGGGTAAATAATGCCGTTGAGGAAGTCTTAGGGACTGCAGGTCTTGCCATTGAATACTTTACAGGAAGAACCACTTCTGGCTAATTTCCATGATTTAACCAATGGCGGATTATTATCCGGTTGCATTTCGACGATCACGTCGATGATATCTCCAACATCCAGTGTTTTTAGTTGAATTTTTGCCGCTTCATCAACTTGAACCCATTGAATGCCAGAATCGGTTGTAATTAAAAAGACCCCTTTGTCCGATTCGATTTTCATAATGGGGCTGTTGAATTCCTGGAGCGAGGTCGAAGCTTCGGCAAACACCTGTGATCCAGGCTGAAAAAATACGATCAACCCTAGCAGAAAACCTAACAGGTGATGGGGGATCAGCATAAATTTCTCCTCATGTAGCTTTGAGAAACCCTTCTCATTATCTCAAGATTCTTGGTTGGAAGTCTATGGCCTTTCAAATAAAAATTCCAGGCATGATTGGGAGGCCTCTATTTAGGGCAAGGTATGGATGGGAACTTCTGTGGCTTTGGATTCCTGGATTTTATAGGCCCGGACTACGGGCTTATCCGTATGCTCTAAGGAAATAATCAGGTGAAACGGTTCCGGGAAGTGGAGTTTGGCCCGATAGCTTTCAAATTCCATGGCGATGGTGATATCCGTTTGGGATGGCCGAGCCGGACTAAAGGTGTGGGAATGATAAAAACCTAAAAGATCAAGATTTTTTGAACGAATGTCACGCTGAGCCATGGCCATTTCTCGAGCATCCATCTGAAAGGCGATATCTGCTCGCTCCTCCGGCGATAAGCGTTGCAGGTCAGTCAATTTGGCTCCGTCAAAGCGTGTGAGATCTTGTTCTGATAACGCAGCCAGAATATTGGTAATGCGATAGTCTTCGGTGATGGTATTTTCGGTTCCTGACAGAATGCCGCAGCATTCATGAGGGGCTAACTCCCTGGCATGGGCAATCATATTTTTGATGATGCTGGAGGGAATGGCAAGCATGGACCTAGATGCTACAGGAGACTTCCTGTTCAACAAGTTTGGTGATAGTGGGATGAGGTCCACAAAGAGGACAGTCTGGAGATTTTGGGCGACCAACCTTTCTGAATGTCATATCCAGGGCATCGTAAAGAAGGAGATGTTTGGCTAAACTTTCTCCAAGACCAAGGACTTCTTTAATGGCTTCATTGGCCTGTAAAACACCAATGGTCCCGGCTAACACGCCTAATACGCCGGCTTCTTGACAATTTGGCACAAGGCCGGCGGGTGGAGGCTCTGGATATAAACAGCGATAACAGGGAAATCCTTCATGGGGCTTGATTGTGGCTAATTGCCCTTCAAATCGAAATATGCTCCCTGAAATCAGAGTCTTTTTGGCAAAAAAACAGGCATCATTGACCAGAAACCGTGTGGAGAAATTGTCAGATCCGTCCAATACGATGTCATAGGCTTCAATTAAGGAGAGGATATTGGTGACGCTTACGTGTTCAGGGTAGAGCTTAAGTGTGGTTTCAGGATTGAGGGCTGACAATAATGTCCCGCCGGAATCAACCTTTGAAACACCAATCCGGTCGGTTGTATGCAGAATTTGCCTTTGTAGGTTGGATAAGTCCACGACATCGCCATCAGTCAGACCTAAGGTTCCGATTCCGGCCGCAGCCAGATACAGTGCGGCCGGAGAACCAAGTCCTCCTGCTCCAATCACCAGGATTTTGGCATCCTGTAACTTTTTCTGTCCTTTGCCACCCACTTCCGACAGAATGATCTGACGGCTGTACCGCTGGATTTGAGATTCAGTAAATTCCATGAGAAGCAAAATCCTTATTCAACGACGTTCAATTCAATCGGATCAACCATGCAGCCTTTTTGACGAAGACCCTGAATAGCCCGGTCAATTTCATCAGTTTCCCCCGAAAATTCCACATCCATCCACCCGGTCGTCTCACGGACATCGGCCCTTCGAATACTCGGCACGACCTGATATTCCTGCCCGATTTCATACAGGATGGGAGAAGGAATTTTATCTTCGGGATAGCGAATGTGAAAGCGTAGTTTGGCCATCATGTACCTCCTGCGATTGCGGGGATGATGGAGACTTCATCTCCGTCCTTCAGTGGGGTGTCTTTGCCCGTCAAAAACCGAATATCTTCCTCGTTGACATAGATATTGATGAATCGCCGAACCTCTCCCTGTTCATCATAGACTCGTTCCTTAATGCCGGGATGGGCAGACCCCAGATTGTCAATAATTTCCGACACCGTGTTCCCTGCTATTTCCACCTCGCTTTTTCCTCCGGTCATGGGGCGCAAGGGCGTGGGAATTCTGACCTTAATCATGCTGACTCCTCTATGGCAAAAGTCTTAATAAAGTGACTGAGACTGGGCGGGATGCGAAATGGGCGTCCAACGGAATCGACGACCGCTTCCTGAGTTTTCAGTCCGTTACCGGTGATATAGGCCACAGTCACATCATTTTTTTGAATGCGCCCTTGTTTTACCAATTTGCGAAGGACGCCGATGGTAACCCCTCCGGCGGTCTCAGCAAAAATCCCTTCCGTTTGAGCCAGAAGTTTAATGCTTTCCACAATTTCATCATCGGTCACGGCCTCCATCGCCCCCTGGCTTTCCGCGGCGGTTTTTAAGGCATAGTATCCGTCCGCCGGATTGCCTATGGCCAGGGATTTGGCAATGGTGTGTGGCTTCACCGGTTTAAAGAAATCACGATTCTCTCGAAATGCCGTGGCAATGGGGGAGCAGCCTTCTGCCTGCGCCCCGTTTACCTTGGTCTTTACAGAATCCACCAGGCCTAACTTCTCAAATTCTTTGAGGCCTTTCCAAATTTTCGTTAGTAAGGATCCCGAAGCCATGGGCACCACGACCTGGTCCGGAGCTCGCCACCCTAATTGCTCGACCGTTTCAAAGGCCAAGGTTTTCGAGCCTTCGGCGTAATAGGGGCGAATGTTGATGTTGACGAATGCCCAGTGACGTTCTCCTGCGATTTCGCTGCAGAGCCGATTGACATCATCATAGTTTCCTTCAATTTCCACGACATTGGGACGATAAATCAGATTCCCCAGGACTTTCGCGGCTTCCAAATCGCCGGGAATGAACACATAGCATTTCATCCCTGCGGAGGCTGCATGGGCCGACACCGAATTTGCCAGATTACCCGTTGAGGCACAGGCGACGGTTTCAAATCCCAGCTCTCTGGCTCGAGTTAAGGCGATGGCCACCACGCGATCTTTAAACGACAGCGTCGGATGATTGACGCAATCATTTTTAATGTACAGGTTATCCAGTCCAAGGAATGCTCCAAGGTTTTTGGCATGAACCAGCGGGGTAAATCCGGCATGAAGACCGATGAAATTCGTGCCTTCCACGGGGAGGAGATCCACATATCGCCAAAGGCTGTGAGGGCCGGATGCAATCTTTTCACGCGTCATGACCTGTTTGATGGCGGCATAATCGTATTTGACTTCCAGCGGCCCAAAGCACAATTCGCATACATGAATATCCTGAGTAGGATATTCTTTCCCGCACTCCCGACACACCAGAGCTTGCATTTTTTTCATAGCATCATCCTCCCCTCTTAACCGGTGGGGTTTATCCGTTGGTTAGCATTGTAGCCGATGGCTGAAGTTGGCACGCCTCTTGTTCATAGTCGATGAGTTCCATCAACGAGGGATTTGGGCCGCAGAGTGCACACGAAGGATTCCGTTTGACGCGAATTTCTCGAAACGCCGTGGTGCGTGCGTCAAAATCCAGGATGCGGTTCGTCAATGGTGTTCCAATCTTGAGGATGATTTTCATGGCCTCTGTGGCCTGAATGGTACCAATAATTCCCGCAACGACACCAATGATCCCGGCCTCCTGGCAGGTAGGCACCACCCCGGCCGGCGGCGGATTTTTGAAAATACAACGATAGCAGGCGGATTGATTGGGAATAATCGTGAAGGCCCGTCCTTCAAACCGCAGGATTCCCCCATGGACGAGGGGCTTATTCTCCATATAGCAGGCGTCATTGATCAGAAATTTTGCCGGGAAGTTGTCGACCCCATCAATAACGATATCGTATTGGCTGATCAGGTCTCGAGCATTGCGAGACGTCAATCGTTCTTCATGCATGTTGACCTGGACATCAGGGTTTAAGGCCAGAATTTTTTCCTTGGCCGAAAGCACCTTGGACCGTCCTACATCCGGGGTATGGTGAAGGATTTGTCGTTGAAGGTTGGAAAGATCCACCACATCGCTATCAATCAATCCAAGGGTGCCAATGCCGGCTGCGGCCAGATAATAGGCGACAGGGCATCCAAGGCCACCGGCTCCAACGATAAAGACTTTCGCTTGTGATAATTTTTTCTGTCCCTTGCCGCCCACTTCGGGTAGTAAAATGTGACGGCTATAACGGGTAATCTGATCTTCTGTGAAACTCATATGATCTCTGACCTTTTACGGTGTATGGGGTCATCCCCATATTAGAGGAGAATGAGGCGTGTTGATATTCAAAAATGATTCGTGGCCATGAGGTTTTTTCTCAGAAAGCCGATAGGCCCTAGCATATCGTAAATTTCCTTATCTGATTTTGAGGAAGGAACGTTATGTGCTCCTCCTCATCCTGACTCTTCCTTCATGGGAAAAGTTCAGTGGTAATCCCCTAAATATTGAAATATTTCTCAATGCTTAGATATCGTTCACCCGTATCGCAGAGAATCGTCACCACATTCTTATTCGGCCCTAAGGATTCCGCGACCTTTTGAGCCGCAAACACATTGGCTCCTGCAGAAATTCCAACCAGGAGCCCTTCTTTCCTGGCAAGTTGCTTTGTGGTTTGGTACGCCTCTTCATCAGTCACGGTCATAATTTCATCAATGAGTGAGCGATTCAGCACCTTGGGGACGAAGCCTGCGCCGATCCCTTGGATTCTGTGTGGCCCGGGTTCTCCTCCGGACAGGACGGGAGAGCCGGCTGGTTCCAGCGCAATCACCTTGACCGACGGGTTTTTTTCTTTAAACAGTTCTCCACAGCCGGTAATCGTTCCGCCGGTGCCCACTGCAGCCACGAATGCATCCACCCGGCCATCCAAGGCTTCCCAGATTTCCAAAGCCGTGGTCTTGCGATGCATGGCTGGATTGGCCGGATTAGAAAACTGGTTCGGCATGAAGTATTCGGGATTTTGGTCCAAAATACTCTCTGCTTCTTTAATTGATCCACGCATCCCTTCCCGAGCAGGGGTCAACACCAATTGCGCGCCATACGAGGAGAGTAAACTGGCCCGTTCCAGGCTCATCCCTTCCGGCATGACGAGAATCAGTTTATAACCCCGAACGGCAGACACCAAGGCTAATCCAATGCCGGTATTGCCACTGGTCGGTTCCACTATGGTGCCGCCCGGCTTGAGCAGTCCCTTCTGCTCTGCCTCATCAATCATATTCAGGCAGATGCGATCTTTCACGCTGCCGCCGGGATTGTAAAACTCCGCCTTTCCATAAATGGTGGCCCCGCCCGGAGGGGAAAGCCGGTTTAATCGTACTAACGGCGTATGCCCAATGCCATCGGTAATATTCCGAAGAAATCCGCCACTCACGCGCCACCGCCCATGAAAAACAAAAACTCTAGTTTATCACCATCTTTAATGGAGGTGGTTCCTAGTTGTTCCTGGTCAACCATCTGCGTATTCAGTTCTACCGCGACAAGTTGTGGGTCAATATCTTTGGTTTTCAAGACGTCCAGCACCGTCGAAACCTCCAGGGTTTCAGGTTTACCATTGATCGTCAATTGCATACCGTGCTCCAAACGTAAGTACTGAGAATCCCTAAACAAAAAAACGTAACAAACCCCATCGAAGGGAGTCAAGAAATGCCGCGATTAGGTGTCTTTGCGCAACAGCGGCACCAGGTCTTTGGCGCGGCCTTGAAAGGCCACGTCTACCACAGAGGAGTTTGGCGTCGGGTCCAAATTCAGTTCGACTACCAATGCCCCACCGTCTTTAGCAATCGAAGCAAAGGATGCAGCCGGATAGACCACGCCTGACGTTCCAATAATGAGAAGAATATCACAAGTCCGCAATGCCTGATAACTGCGGTTTAAATCTTGCTGATCCAATGATTCTCCAAACCATACAATATGAGGGCGTAATAACCCGGAACAGTCCGTGCAGATGGGTGGATAGACCAAAGGCAGGTCGCGGTTCGGCGAAATCCTGTCACATTGCGTACAACGCACTTTCCAGATGTTGCCATGGATTTCGGAAAGACGTTGCGAGCCGGCCAGGGCATGAAGTCCATCCACATTCTGCGTGATAAGCCAAAAGTGTTCAATCCGTTGTTCGAGTTCAACGAGGGTTTCATGTGCCGCATTCGGGTGTTTGGTTGCGACCAATTCACGTCGCCAGTTATACCACTCCCAAACAAGTTTCGGGTCCCGCGCAAAGGCCTCGGGCGATGCCAGTTCTTCAGGCCGGTAATTTTTCCACAAGCCTTCTGGTCCGCGAAACGTCGGCACGCCGCTATCCGCCGAAATTCCTGCGCCGGTAAGGACCGTGACCGACCGGGCTTTCGTAATACGGTCACGCACATCACGAATCGTCAGACCACTAGGCATAACATAAATTCAAATTCAGGGTAAGATAGGCAGATTCCGAATTCTATTTTTCAATCAAGTCATGATGGTTTGCCCAAGCACACGATTCAGAGTATTCCCTTACTGCCGGTGTCAGGAACCCTCTTATTCCTTATAGAGGCGGATGGTAACTTTTTGCCCTTTAATTCTTGTCCGGCCTAGAGCCTTGATAATGCCATGGACATGCTCTTCCGGCACTTTGACCAGAGAGAATTGATCGGAGACTTTAATGGGGCCAATACGATTCGAATTAATACCGGCTTCGTTGGCGATGGCACCGACAAGATCTCCTGTGCGGACCCCTGCCATTCGACCGGCGTTCACATGCAAAGTCGCCATGTTTGCGGATTGACTGTGACGTTCCCGCCTGCCGACCGGCCTATTCCCACTTCCCCTGGGAGCCCGTCCAGAGTCGGGGAAATCCGTTGGCCCTCGCCTTGGCCGTCTGGACGTCTGTAATGTGTCCGGTGTCCGGTCGCGTATTGTAGGAATATCCTCTTCAACCCGATTACCTGTCTTTGAGCCATAGGCCAATTGAAGGGCGGCTGCGGCGACATCCGCCGGATCAAACTTTTCGGCGAGAGTGTGCACCACGACTCGGAATGGCTCAAAGTCATTGGCCTTCAGAATTTCTTGAATGGAAACGCCAATCTGTTCTAGGCGCTTCGCCTGAAGGTCGGCCCCCGTCGGGAGCGTGCCCATCTCGACTTTGGATTTGGTCACGCGCTCGATGTTTTGCAGCAGCCAGCGTTCCCGTGATTCCACAAGGGTAATAGCCTCGCCCGCGCGTCCGGCGCGTCCGGTTCGACCGATACGATGGACGTAGGCTTCCGGAGAGGAGGGGACATCGTAATTCACCACGTGTGAGACGTGGGGAATATCCAGACCCCGGGCCGCCACGTCCGTTGCGACAAGCAGCTCGGTTTTCCCGGCACGGAACGATTGCATCACCCGATCGCGTTGAGCCTGGTTCATCCCGCCATGCAGGCCTTCTCCCCGGTATCCCCGGCCGTTGAGCATGGAGGTCAACTCATCGACTTCCAATCGTGTCCGGCAAAACACCAGAGCGGACTTTGGACTGGACATATCCAGGATTCTGGCCAGGGCCGCCACTTTATGTGGCCTGGCCACGAGGTAGGCAGTCTGGTGCACCCGTGGGGCCACCCCCGCCTTTACGGGCTCCTTGATGATCTGAATCTCGATGGGGTTGCGCAGATGGTGGCGTGCGATTGATGCAATGCGCGGAGGCATAGTTGCTGAAAATAGTGCCGTCTGCCTGGTCGTCGGCGTTTGCTTCAGAATGGCATCCAGATCTTCCGCAAATCCCATATTAAGCATCTCATCAGCTTCATCCAACACCACAATCTGAAGATCTTTGAGCTGAAGCGTTTTGCGTCGGATATGGTCCAGTGCCCGTCCCGGCGTCGCCACGACGATATCGACCCCGCGTTTCAATGCGATGAGCTGTGGTCGGATGGCCTGTCCTCCATAAACCGCGAGGATGGCGATGGCCTGCTGTTTCCCATAACGCTGGACAGCCTCGCAAACTTGTATGGCCAATTCGCGGGTGGGCACGAGAATTAGGGCTGAAGGGTGTGGTTGCTTGGGCGAATGGGCAAGACGCTGAAGTAAGGGAAGCGTGAAAGCAGCGGTTTTCCCAGTTCCGGTTGCGGCACGCCCCAGCAGGTCGTTTCCGGCCAAAAGCGGTGGGATGGCCTCGCGTTGGATGGGAGTTGGCTCTTCATATCCTAATGCCTCGAGCGTGGTCAGCAGCGCCGCTTCCAGGCCGAGAGCCGCAAAGCCGGGTGAAAAGCCTTTCATCGTTGGAGCCGTAGGTGAATTGGAGGCATCGTGTTTCATGACGGTTTTGCAACCTTTCTGGATGTGGTCCTGATATTGTGTGTCGGCCGGCTTGGGCCGGTCCCTGCATATGGGATGTTCGTTAAAGACGCGAAGAAGGGACGGGCTATACCGTCTTTCCCGGGCTGGTTGGCTCCATCTCTGAGAGATTGGGCCATCTTAGCGTTGTCCTACCCCGCGACCCGTTGGTCGTGTCGCGCCGGGCAGCCTATGGTCCCTGACCATAATGACGAAACCGTGTAAGGTCACGACAACTCGTGACCTCCTTTAGGGGATGCCTGCCTGTCGGTTATATGGGGTGGTCGTCTAACGAGCCTTACCTGTCTATACTCCTTTTACCAGGAAGAGGAAACCAATTCCTAGATCCCTACAGGAAAAATGGTTCCTGGCGGGATCATAATGGCGGGGGAGAGGAGAGTTTGTTTTGGCTTTTCCGCATTAAAATGACTTGTGAATCAGGCTGAATTTTGAGAAATTGACGGATCTCGGTGTTTACCACACGTCAAACTAGCAGGTTGGGCATTTATCACCCGACAGGAGGTTAATATGAGGAAGATTCTGGGGGTTGTGGGCGGGTTGGTGCTGGGTATTCAGACGACGGTCTGCGCAGGCGTGGTTTTTCATGTCGAGACTATCTTTCCCAATCGGACAGAGGTGCCTTCCAGAAATGACGCGATGACGGTTGACGGAAAGAAACTGAAAATGACGATGAATGAGGGAAGGGGCACTCAATCTACGGTTATTTATCGAGGCGACCGTGAGGAAATTCTGCTGATCAATCATGGAGATCACACCTGGCGGGCTATGGACAAGGCCACGATGGTCAGTCTTGGTCAACAGATCAACCCGGCCATGGAAAAGATGCAGGAAATGTTAAAGAATATGCCTCCGGAACGACGAGCCATGATGGAAAAAATGTTTGCCGGGCAGGGGATCAATCCTGCCATGATGGGCGGAAAGGTCGAAATGCAGGTCAAAAAAACCGGCGAAAGGCAGACCATCAATGGCTATCCCTGTGTGAAATATGAAACCTGGCGGGAAAACGAAAAAGTTGCTGAACATTGTGTGAGTGATTGGAAGCAGGTTCCTGGCAGTCAGGAAGCTCGAGGCGTGTTTCAAGATATGGCCGCCTTTTCACAGGAGGTATGGCAAGGGGCATTCAAAGGCGGGGGAGGTCCAGCGTCCTTTTTTGAATCCCTAGGGAAGATTGAAGGCTACCCGGTGTTCACGAGAATTTTCTCCAATGGAACCATTGTCACAGAAAGCCGTTTGACCGGAGTGGAGGAGAAATCGGTCGCCGCGAAGGAATTTGACCCTCCCAACGATTATGTCAAAAAAGATTTTCTGCCGAAAAATTTTCCCTCTCCCATGGGGCAGTAACAAAGAAGAACCTGGAGGTGAATAGAGACACCTTGAGAGACACAAAGAGTCTTGGTGAGCCTCAGGTTTCTCGACCTGGACTTTGATCTTTCGTATCCGGCTCAGGAAGCCAGCCGGATAAAGGTGGATGAGGTTTGCCAGAAACATCAGGGCTTCGTTCCCTGCCTGCGTGGTTCAATCGAAATATCTACACAAGAGAATCCCATCATTTTCCTCGTTGATCCTTCATGACTCTCCTCTTTATTAGATCGCCAACCGTGCGGTGGTAGGTATGATGGCGCCTGTCGGAAGGATACGCAAGATGATGCATTAGTCCCGGTGAGATAGCGGATTCCATACCATAAGAAATCGGTCTGGCATCCGGTTTCGTATCCCCGCTCTTCATGGTAGTTTCAAAGCATGAAGAAAACCCCAGTCGATACCTGGCTGACCGATCCCCTTAACAACTTTCTTGGCAGGCAGTCCACCAGTGGCATGGTGCTATTCGTTGCCGCCCTGATGGCATTGATCGTGGCCAATTCTCCTTTTGCGGATGTCTACTACCATTTATGGCACAACGAAATTTCCATCGGGTTCAACGATTTTATGATCCGGAAGACCCTGCACCATTGGATCAATGATGGGCTGATGGCCGTCTTCTTCTTCGTGATCGGGTTGGAACTGAAGCGGGAGATCATGGCGGGTGAACTGAGCAATCCCCGTGATGCGCTGCTCCCTATCGCGGCGGGAGTAGGCGGCATGGTTGTGCCGGCGTTGATCTACCTGGCGTTCAATTCGTCGGGCGACGCCAGAGACGGATGGGGCATACCCATGGCGACCGATATTGCCTTCGCGCTCGGCATAATTTCCTTGTTGGGCAACAGGGTCCCTTTATCGCTTAAAGTATTTCTGACCGCTCTTGCCATCGCGGATGACCTTGGCGCGGTGCTGGTCATTGCGGTTTTTTATACATCACACATCGACCTCATTAATCTGGTAGCCGGTGCGGGATTCATGATCCTGCTGGTGACATCCAACCTGCTGGGTGTACGCAGCATTCTGTGGTATGGACTGCTGGGAATCGGCGGCCTGTGGCTGGCCTTCCTCTTATCAGGAGTGCATGCCACCATTGCTGCGGTGCTGGCCGCCTTCACGATTCCTGCCAATGTGAAGATCTCGGACAAGGGATTCGTTTCACGCATCAAAACATTGGGAGAAAGGTTTGAGATGGCCAAAAGCAATGACCTGACCCTGGTAACTGACGAGCAACTCCATGTGCTTGAAGACATACGCACGGTGGCCAGGGAGGCACTGACTCCCCTCCAACGGCTGGAACATGGCTTGCACCCCTTCGTGGCGTTTGTGGTGATGCCGGTTTTTGCGTTGGCAAATGCCGGGATCAGCTTTCCGGTGGATTTCCTGAATCAGTTAGCCAGTCCGGTTACATTAGGAGTGGCCTCAGGGCTGCTGGGAGGAAAGGTGTTGGGCATCATGGGCATGTGCTACGTCATGATCCAATTACAGTGGGCGTCTTTTCCGGAGCAGACAGGCTGGCCCCACCTTTTTGGTGCGGCCATGCTTGCTTCGGTGGGGTTCACGATGTCGCTGTTTATTACCGGACTGGCGTTTGACGATGACGAATTGATCCTCCAAGCCAAGTTGGGCATCCTGCTGGCCTCGCTGGTCGGTGGGTGTTTGGGATACTTTCTGCTGCAGAGGGCAGGGTGATTTCTTGATAGAAGAATGAATGTGGAACATGCAGTGCGGGAAGTTGCAAAAAGAATCAAACCAGAGGCTGGAAATACTTTAGAAAGATTATTTGCGAGGGCTATAGGACTACTGGATACAGTCGAAGTTCTTGCTCAATTGCATTACCGGGATTCAATAAGTTGGATCGCATGCTCCGCAGCCGATCGGACTTCCGGATCGGTTTCTTTTTCCAATAATGTTGTAAGTGGAGAGAGAAACGTGGTGTCGCCAATCTCGCCAAGTTGAGTCATGGCCGCCCCCCGTTCGTTGGGTTGTGCTTTTTTGGCGACTGTCCATAAGACAGCCTCCGCTTCAGGGGTATGAAACACCCCCTGTCCTAGTTCCTGAATGATTTTCAACCTGGCGCGTTGTTGGACAATAGCCTGAGTGGCGCCTCGAGCTCCGGCCGCATTAACCAACTCATTCTGGGTAAAGGGCCTGACCAACACCTCCATTAACATGTCCTGGGCATTCTGGTCTCCATCAATGTATCCCCGAATGAGATCTCCTACAAAACAGTAATAGGGGTCTTCCTCCAGATTACCGATCGCATCCCAATACAGACTCCCGAGGGGAATCGCATTGGGTTCTGCTTCAAAGTGATGTGAAAAGACTTGACCCAATCGGTCATGCACCAGCTTCATGTCGTAGCGGATAGCTGTCGCTTGTTCCAACACTTGAAACTGTCCACTGGGTATTTCCTCATATTGAATGTAGAGAATGGCATCATGTGGTTGCTTGGGATCAAAGACCACCTGGAACCCCGCATCTTCCAGTTTGAGTTTCAAGGTTATCCCCACATTGTAGGGTGGACTCGGCACATTCAACCAGGTTTGGACGGTGCCGGCGACGAGGATGGTGTGAATGTTTTGTAGAATCTTTTGATCCTCCTGAGACCATGAAGGCTTGGTTAGTGGCGCTTCATTTGCCCACAGTCTATCCGTGAGAGAAATCGTCAGGGTCAGACTGATGAGGAGGACAGACGCGCTCCACGCAGTCCTCAGGTATCGGATGGCTAATCGCTGTCGTGGCCACCCGGCATTTCGTTCATGTTCGTTTCGTGGGGAAAAAAAGAAAAGAAGTCTGATCGGATTCCATCGGCTGAGACGGTGAAGCATAGGACGCTCCATTGGGTTGGACGAATCTGGTCTCTCCGGCCATCAATGACGTATTACTTGCAGCCTATCAAGAGTTGATGCGGAATTCCAAATCTTCCTGATGCCATGCTGACCTTTCTGTTCTTCTTTTGCCTCTCCACACCTTGACTAATTTCCTGAATTGACCAAAAATCTCCTCTCAGCCGATGCCCGCATCTGCGGTGGGAAATAAACCATAACAGAAGAAGGCTTGCTCACACTGACATTCGTGCAATCGTAATTCGGAGGTACCTTCATGACGACATCCGCGCAGCATCCCTACCACCCGATTATTTACGTCCGCGGCTTCGCCGCGACACAGAGCGAGATTGAGGAAACGGTGGCCGACCCGTATATGGGGTTTAACATCGGTTCGACCAAGTCGCGCACGGCATGGACCGGCGACGTGAAGCGTTTTTATTTCGAGTCGCCGCTCGTGCGGTTAATGAGCGATCACGAATATGAGGATGTCTTTGTGGATGGAGACGACCTCGTGGCGGCCGAGCGTACCGACTATCCTATCCCATACCGCTCGATTATCATCTACCGCTATTACGATGAAGCTTCGAAGGACTTTGGGGACGGCAAGACCCCGCCCATTGAGCACTTCGCCAAAGGCCTGGGCACGCTCATTCTGCGCCTGCGCGAAAAGGTCTGCGCGAATAAGGACAATAAGGTCACGTCCAAAGACTTTCGGGTATATCTCGTGGCTCACTCTATGGGAGGGTTGATCTGCCGGGCCTTTCTACAGAACACGAAACTCGGCTCAGCGGAGGCGCGCGGTGCGGTTGATAAAGTCTTTACCTATGCCACGCCTCACAATGGCATTGACATGCGGATTGTGCGCAATGTGCCGGGCTGGCTCTCGTTCGGCGATATCAATAACTTCAATCGCGAGAAGATGGCCTCCTACCTTGCGGTACCCAAGGGTGATGACGTCTCGGTTGTAAAAAACTTTCCGCCCGAGCGCATCTTTAATCTGGTCGGCACCGATTCACGCGATTACACAGTGGCCGGGGGCATCTCCGCGTGGGCGGCGGGCGATGCCAGCGACGGGCTGGTGCGTCTCGAGAATGCCACCACACATGGGGCGGGTCCCGACGGCAAGGATGTGAGTTCCCCTCGCGCCTTCGTGCACAGGAGCCATTCGGGCCATTACGGTATTGTGAACTCCGAGGAAGGCTACCAGAACCTCACGCGGTTTCTGTTCGGTAAATTGCGCGTGGATGGCATTCTGGACATCGACGACATCACCTTGCCGGTGGAGGTACAAAAGGCACTTGACGACGGTAAGACGGTGCGGGCGTCGTATCAGTTTGAAATTGCCGCCAGCGTGCGCGGCTGTCAGTGGCAGATGACGCGGCGCGAGGTGCGCGAGAATTCCGCCATCTTCCGCACCTACGATGATTTGTTCCCAGGGAAGGATCGCTCCAAGCGCAAGCCGGATCGCACGAAGAGTCCACACCTCTTCTCCATTTTTCTTGATCCGAACAAGAGCGTCAAAACATCCAAATCGGTCAGCTTCGCCTTCGACATCAAAGTCCTGGTGCCGGATTACGTCGTGGATGGCCTGCTGTTCATGAAGCGCCACTATGAGGGTGGGTTTATCTATCGTGAGTTGATTCTCGTCGAGGCCTTTCCTGATGAAACGGCCACGGCTGGTTGGCGCATCAAGTATGGTTACCAGGACATGAATCCCGGCAAACCCGGCAAAGACGTAGACACGCGCCCTCTCATCAAGGGGAAACCAAGTGCAGGCATCGCCTTTGATATCCCGATTGAGCAGAACGCTCGCCCTGGCTTGGTTGGAACTTTACGCATCGAAGCCCGGCCATGGAGCTGAGTAAGCAGGGAAGGGGTTCTGCGCTTCAGTCAGATTGTCCCTATCGCACGGTGTTGGTTCGCAAGGCTCGTTTTTCCTCAGCCTACCCTATGTAGGGTTTAAGAAGATTTGGCCTAGCCCACAACTTGACTAAATTCGGCCATTGACCAAGAATCTACTTGGTCTATTCGAGGGCCTGCAAGGGGAGCTAAACCCGAACAGCTGATTGACGAACATGCAGAATATGTGTGAGGGGAATTAAGGAGTATGTGCAACAAAAAGACATAGCAAACTCTTTTACAGAAAGAGACCGTTTGTATTTGCCCTCTTATGCAGACTATTTAATTATTGTTTGTTTTCGAAAGGAATGGCCCGGTGTCTGAACAATTAGAAGTTGCTGATCTCCGGTCGTCAGTTGAAGGTCTCGGGGTAGATGCGGATCAGTACTTCGAAAAAATGGAAATTGCCCTTTCGGAGATTTCCAGAGACCTCCGATGGGAGAAACCGCATCGCGATTATTTCTGGTCCAAGGTGCCTGGGCAGGTCCAAGATGAAGCTTCTGCGTTGGTGCGCCGCCTCCTAACGGTAGCGGGTCAGATGACAACTGCGGTAGAGAAGGCCTCATTGGTGTCCGAAGCAGACCAGAGAGATCTCATGACTGGGATCAAGGCCATGCGAGCTGCCTTGCTCCTGCGTCGTTTTCGATCCTGGACCACCGAAGTACTTTATGATGAGGACACGGTCCTAGGTATCCATCCGGCAGGGCAATCAGACGACGATGCCTGTTCCCCTGAGGATGCGCGGCGGATCTTTGCCGACTGGATAACTAAAATTGTGGGTATTCTAGAATTGGTGACAGCGTCCCATGGACTAACGAACCCAGAAGGAATGACGAGTAACTCAACTGCACCAGCACGCTACCGTCCAAACACCGCCTTTATCATGATGTGGATGGAGAGATCCCAGCGAGAACTTGAGGATGTGAGTGATACTGTGAAAGCGATATTCGCTGAGTTCGAAATTCAAGCTGTTAGGGCAGATGACATTGAACACGAGGATCTCATCACGCAACGAATTCTTAACGAGATTGCGACTGCAGAGTTCCTCTTTGCCGACCTTACTGGTGAGCGACCTAGCGTGTACTATGAAATTGGGTTTGCACATGCTCTTAGAAAACGGGTGATACTTTTTCGAAAGACAGGCACAAATCTTCACTTCGATCTTGCAGGATACAATTGTCCTGAGTACGAGAATCTCCGTGACTTAAAGGAAAAGTTAACGCGACGTCTTGAGCATCTCACAAATAAGCAACTGCGTGGAGCAACACTTAGACTACCCAAGAAAACCGAGACTGAATAATGCACAGGAAGTAGGGCCACAAGAAAATTAGAGCCTTTCCTTTTTCCTTATTTTCGGGGAATTTTCGATGTGGTGCCTGGATGAGGAGGGGACAGCAATGGCAAGTTAACGCGCAAAGTTTGAGGCGGATTTTTTATTTCTTCGCGAATACGTCTGCGCTTTTTTGATTGAGGGATAGCTAAGCGTGTGTTCGATCTCATTGATAATATGGAAATAACTGGTTGGGAAAAGTGGGTGCCAAGTTGAGTTTGTTGTGCGGCTTGCCAGGCACAACAAGGTCGGAGGTTTGGTTATGGATGAGGTCTTCCCTACTTTCCTCAATACTCTTCCCCGGCATGGGTTGAAGGTGTCATGAAGCGAGTAATGAAAATTGTCCTGTGTGTGTTGCTAGGGATTTGTTTTGTTGTGGCAGGGGGAGCCAAGCTCATGGGCAGTGAGTCTCAGTTTGAACATTTTACGCAATGGGGGTATCCGATTTGGTTTTTGTATTTGACTGGGATCATTGAAGTCGGCGGCGGACTCTGTTTGTTTATTCCGAAGACGCAATGGTATGGCATTGTGGTCTTGAGTTTGACCATGGTGGGTGCGGCGCTGACACACCTGAGGGCTGGGGAAATGGGTGGTGTGCCGGTTCCACTTGTGTTGCTTGGTCTTCTGCTTCTGTTGGCTTGGATGATCCGGGAACCGTCCCGGAAGAGTGGAGCCAATTATTGGCCTTCTGAAAAATAAATCGGTTTAAGCTTTATCCATGTTCTGGTCCGCTCAAAATCCTTCAAAAAAATCTCTTGGGTTGTTCATTCACATTTCAGTGGGGTTTCGTTTGTAAGGGGCTCTGCTGTAACGGATCTGCCTGCATCACACGTTGGGCTAGCCTAGCCTTGATGCGCTTGAAGGACAGGGCGGTGACCCATCAATAGAGGGTCTTTTTGTTTTGCCTCATTCCCAGATGCCTCTCTCTGCTTTGGGACTCGTCTGCACCTGTTCATTTCTTGACCAGACAAGTGTTCATTCCCTACCCTCAGAAAAGACATCATTTATTTTTTATTCCATGTGCAGAGGAAAGAGAATAAGGAGGTCTGATCATGATCCCCATCTTTGGACCCGCGCGATTGATCTTTTTCAGGAAATTACCGGTCGCTGTCACGGCAATCACCATGTTTATTCTGGCGTCCATGGCTGTGGGATTACCTGTCCATGCTGGACAATATCCATATTCTCAAACGCTACGTGGCACTGTAGAGGGCAATGGCCATGCGCAACGCGGATATACGATCTTGCTTTATGCGGCTGAGGCAGGCGGGCATGGGAACGGTCACGTACTTGGAACGGCCAGAACCGATGTCGACGGGAAATTCAAGATCCGCTACCGGTTGCCACATGGTCAGCAGTCCATCCTCTTCGTCATCGCCGAACACGGACCGGTTATGCTGGCCGGCGCGATCGGCACCAGCGCAAACGTTCGCCACGAGGTCGTCATTAACGAGCGCACGACGGTTGCCACGGGAACCGCCTTCGCCCAATTCGTTGACGGACGGAATATTCACGGCAATACCTACGGCATGATCAGCGCCGTGAAGATGGCGGAGAATATGGCCAATCCGGAGAACGGGAACATTGGCGAAGTGCTTTTCAATAAACCAAACGGCACCGAGACGTCGACATACCCGACATTCAATTCCCTCACCAACGTGGTTGCGGGCTGTGTGGCAGATGACGCCAACTGTCAGGCACTGTTTGTGGCGACGACGCCGGAGGGGGGACCGCCACCGACCACGGTGCTGCAAGCCGTCGCCAACATCGCCAAATACCCTTCGTATCCAGGTTATCCGACAGATACGGACGATCCGCTCTTTCAGTTGTCGCTATTGGACCCGGTCAATCAGCCGGCCTTGACGAAACGTCCGACCAGCTGGTTGTTGTTCATCAAATTCAACGGGGGGCAGCACAACATCTATGATCCATTCAATCTTATGAGCGGCCCTGGCCAAATCGCTTTTGACGAAGGCGGATTCGCCTGGATCAACGATAATTATCGTCCGACATTCTCAAATGAAATTGCCTGTGCCGGCCAGCGCCTGATTAAATTGTATCCCTGGGGTGAGACCTTCCCCGGATCGCCCTACTTCGGCGGAGGCCTCAGCGGCGCGGGGTTTGGCATCGGGCTGGACCCGCACGGCAAGGTCTGGGTGGGTAATTTCGGGTTCGAAGCGCCGGCCTGTGCGGATACGACCGTAGACCCTATGCCTGACCCGGCATTAAAGATCCCGGCCGCGCATGACAGCGTCTCCGTGTTTCATCCCGATGGCAGCCCGATCTCTGGATTTGATGGTTTTAGTCAAGGCCATATCTGGTGGCCACAGGCCACCGTTTCCGACAAAAAAGGCAACATCTGGATTGCCAATTGCGGAAATGACACGGTCACATTCATTCCAAAAGGTAAACCCCGGCACGCGAGGAATATCGCATTTCCTGGCGGACGAGGAGAAGCGGGCATCTACGCCCCCACTATCCCGGATACGGAGCCGAATTCGGACGCACCACTTCTCAAACCGTTTGCCATCGCGATTGATCCGAAGGGCCGCGCGTGGGTCACTGCCAACCAGGTCGGATATGTGGCCAATTCCGGCATGGCCGATCCAACCGAGGCGATTGGCGGGGTCTACCGCGTGTCCTCCGATGGCACCGTGGAAACGTTATCAAACCTCGACGCCAACAACGTCCCGGTGTTGTCCTGGCCCATGGGGATTTCAGGCGACAGCAAGGGGAACATGTGGGTTTCCAACTCCAATTCGGTGAAAGTTCCCTGCGTCGATCCACTCGACCCCCAAGACGGGATGGACGGGCCTTCAATCACTTTGTATCCCGCCGATGACAGGGCTCCCTCTAATCATATTGGCGGCGGTCTCACGATCCCCTGGGGCAACGCAGTGGACGGGAACGACACGCTGTGGGTATTCAATTTTGGTCAGAAGCCCACCCGCAATGTCGACGAGAATACGGTGTGGCCCGATACGCCGCTCTCGCATTTTTGTGGTGCGGATCCCAGCAAATGCCCCTCTGGTAAGAGCACGGGTGATCCCATCTCACGGGACATCGGTTACGTCAGTGACGCATTGGATCGGGTTACGGGAGGCGGCATCGACCCGTCTGGAAACGTCTGGCTCCTGAACAATTGGAAAAAGACCGGTCCTTTTGGGCCGGTCTATAACACCAACCCGGGCGGCAACTCGTTCGTGATCGTCCCGGGCGCTGCCGGACCCGTCAAGACACCGCTGATCGGGCCGCCGCAATCGTTTGAACAGCCAGGCCACCGGAGAGACCACAGGAAAGGTCACTGGGGTCACTCACCCCACCGGGGATATGACCGGGATTGATTATTTCGTAGTATGAAAGGGCTTTAAGGTAACACGAAAACCTCAGCGGTTACTTCCTGTGTCGGTGCCCTGGCCCATTTCAGGATGGGGTAGGGCCCCGCAGCGCAGTTCCGGTCCGCCAGGCTATTTTTTCTCATGCACCACAGTTGATGTCATTTCCTGGGCCCCTTGATCCCTCAGTCTTCTTTGCTCACGTACATTCTTTCTGCCCTCGCTTTTCAAGAAGCCTCCTGAATATGGCTGGTTTGAGATTTTCGTGAGATCTCCCCACTCAACGAAGAGATAGGCCCAGGTGTGTGACAACGAGCTTGTGAGTGCTCGCAGGCTGGTGAACGGGCTTTGGTCGTCGAAAGTGGTTTGTATGTATGAAGATGCCGTGAGTCCTGCTCGCATGTTTCGGAGATGCTTGATCTACAAAACTTTTTGACAAAATCTGGGGAAAATGTTAACCCAAGACGCATTTCCGGTTCTTAAGGTTGCCAGAGCCGACAATTCGAAAAGAACATTCCTCTCACTTTATCTCTCCAGGGAGGTTTTCATGCACAGGCATTTTCTTTTTGGACTCATGATCTTTGGGAGTATGTTTGGTGGGATCAGCGCACTATCACCCCAGTCGGCAAGCGCGCAAGCCACCGACACGTCACCGGCTGGCATGGTCGCGTTCTTTCCGCAAAGCCAATGTCCGACTGGATGGGAGCCGGCACCCTACGCACAGGGTCGGCTCCTGCTCGGCGCAACTGATCTTACGAACTATGATCTGGAGAAAACGGTTGGCACTCCCCTGACGAACCTTCAAGCCCCTGTGCATCAGCATGCCTTCACGGTTCCGCTCAACCTCCCCGAAAAGGAGCTCAAGAATGGGGACTGCGGGGGGAGCACGGGCAATTGCCAGCATAAGAGCGACAGTTCCCACAATTACACTGTGAAGGGAACGACACTGAACGGCGGTTCCTCCGACCTTCCGCTGTTCCAAATGCTGGCCTGTGAGAAGACGGACAGCGGACAATCCCCCCCTCCGACAGACGGGTATGGAACCTCGGCCCTGGCCTTTTTTAACCTCCAGTCCTGTCCGGCCAACTGGCAGCCGGCCGTCGGGTATCCCCAAGGGTATCAGGTCACCTGGAACGGACCCCAGAATTACAAGGTCGTGATCACCTTTGACGGGACGGATAATGACAAGGATGGTGTTCTGAGGGGACGTGGCTCCGACCCGTCGAAGATCGCAGGAGGCAAAACGAACGAACTGACTTTTTGGACCATGGTCGTTTTCCAGAATAATCAGAAAAAGGTCGCGTTCACGTGGAATACACAGAAAGCCCGCCCCGATTTCAACTTCAACTATGCCCTTGCCGGCAAAGAAGTGTACGCCTCCGTGCAGTACTCTGAAGAAAACGGTTTGAACGCGGGCGTCTCGGGTTCGGGAGCCACCAATTATAACTTTTTTTCCAATCAAGCGGCCAGCGGAATCTGGTTAGTCCCAGCCGGAAATTCAAATCAGGCCGCCAAGGGCCCGTTGGGGAACACTCAATTCACAGCGGGCACCCCCTCGTCGCCAGTGGACGGATATTTTATCATGCCCTTTGAAGCACCCCCAGATGGAACCGTTGGAACCCTGGTTGGCAATCCCTACGGGAATGGCGAGCAGCGTTCGCATAGCCATACCCTCACCTCAAACATCAGCCTGGACGCGTACCAATTTGAGAATTTCTTAGGGAGCTGCAAGGATTTGACTGCTTCCGGTACGCAGGATTTCAGCGGGTCGACCGATGCGGCTTTCAACAACATTCCCTATACACAACTCCTGCTTTGCGAGCGGGAGCCTAACTTCTCCACACCCAACCCACCCCCGGTCCCGTCCGACATCGTAACCTTTTATGCAAGCCAGAATTGTCCCTATCCCTGGAAATCGAGTGCCACGGGAACCGGTCGCTTTCTGGTCGGCCTCCCGGAGGGAGGCACCCCGAACGAGGCCTTCGGCAGCGGCACTCCGCTCACCTCTCCCGGCAATAGGATTCCGCATACACATGGTCTGAAAGGATCGGTCACGCTGAGCGACGTTCAGCATGTTGCTCTCGCCAAAGGGAGCAACTCACCCCATTTCGGCACGACAGGGGCATACGATTATAGCGGGTCGACTGATCCCGCAAATTTCGATTTGCCCTACCTGACGACGGCAAACTGTCAACCCTGTATAGGGCCCAACGATGCCAATCCGGTTTGCAACGAACAGCTGCAAAGAAAGGAATAGGGATTCCTGTCACTCAAACCCGGCTTCATCACGGAGGAGGAACGGTTATGACGGCAGCGATCACGAACATCACCATCGGCGTGAATCTCATCGACGATTACTTGTTGACGCAGGAAGCCCCGGTGTCCAATGCGCTTACGCGGAATCTGTTCACGGTCGTGCAGAATCCGGCCAGTCACGATCCCACCAGCGAACTGTTGACGCTCGACGGGGACGGGGAGCCGGTGCATTTCTATCCGGACCCCACGTCCCAATCGGGCTGGACAACGGTGAAACTCGGCGTGACACCGCCCGCCAACACCGGAATCTGTAATCGCATTTTGGGGTTCTATCACCAAGGCGTGCTCAACGCCCTCTGCTACTACCCCCTCACAACGGGGGCCGGGAGCAGCGCGGTGTGGATGCAATCGTCCGAGCCGGGCACGTGGACCCCCGCCACCCTGTCTGCCACGGCGAAGAACTGGATTGGCTTCACCTTTCAAACGGATCAGTACGTGGACGCCGACGGCCATGCTTATTTGTACGGGGTCACGGGCAACGTCAGCCCCCACGCCTTCTTCGTCCTGACCTACTCCACCAACCCGCAAACCGGCACTCCACAATGGATGCCGATCGCCGAGCGGTACCCGACACAATTCACCCCGGAAATTTCCGATCCCGACACGGCAGCTTTTCGCCTCACCGAAGGGACTGGCGGCAGCGGGGCGGTCACAGTCCTCTGGGTCGACGGCAGCAACATTTCGCATGAGGACGCGACCGTGACCTGGTCACAACAGAGCAATCAGCAGACGGCCACGTTTACCTGGAGCGAGCAATCCTCCACGTTCAATCCCAATAAGGGCGCTCTCACGGCTGAGAACCTCTATGCCATTCCCGGCCCGCTCGGCAGCGGCCATGTGCTGCTCCTTGATGCGACCAGCACACTGTGGCTCGTGTCAAATTTCTATGCCGCGGAACCGTCGATCACGCAGTTGACCGGGCTTGCGAGTCAACCGAAGAGCGCGACGGCGGTAGGGGTGGGGGTGGACAGCAGCCAGACTGTGACCATCTTTGCCATCGAACCGGGGAGCAATTATCTCTGGTATCTCCAGCAGACGGGAACTGGCTCACTCACCTTCGGCAGTTGGGTGCAGTTGGGCGGCACGCTGCTCACCCTCACCTGCCCGGCCTACATGCGGGCGGGGCCGGAGCTATTCTCGGCCGGACTCGCGACGGATCCGCAGTCAGGGGCGAGCGCTCCCGCGGTCTTTCACATGGATCAGAACCTGCCCGGCGGAAGCCAGGGCAATGGCGATTCCCCAGGCACGCAGGTCTGGTCGACCCGCAAGGTCTCCGCGCCGCCGGCGCCCTCTAATACGACGCCGACTCAAACGGCCACGTATTCCATGGAGCTGGCAGGAGTGGATGCCGGCAACAATCCCGTCGCCAACGGCACGGTCACGGTCACCGCCGATCAGGCGGTCACTGTGGTCTGGAACAGTTACGCTTATCATGTCGGCCCCACCACGCCGCTCACGGTGGAGCTGGACGGGGCCGGGCAAGCCACGGTCCTCTATGAAGCGGTGGGCCTGACGCCGCCGGTCATCACGTTCACCGCCGTGGATACCGGCAACAATCTCACGGGCTCGCGATGGTGCCGGGGCGATGTGGTCCAGTACATCGAAGCTCTGGACGGGACGCCCCTGGCGCCGCTGCCGGACTCGGTGACTCCGCAACTGCAAACGGTGACAGGCACTGACTTGATCAATCAGGGCTTGACCGGGGGCGACTATTCCCAAACTGCCTCTGCCAACACGGCGGCGCAGGCGATCAATGCCTCCGGGAACTGGATGAACCAAAACCCGACGGACTCCACGGGGCAGGGGACCATTGATCTGAGTCAGATCACGACGCCGCATTGGGAGATCGACTTTGCCCATCCGGAGGGCCCCCGGTTTCGCGTGCTCAGCGCGGAGGAAGCGCGCGATCTGTTGACCAACCGGCGGACCACCGGCCAGTTAGGCTCTTCCGGGAGCATCTTCGGGGATGTGGCGCATTTCTTTAAGCACGAGTTTGATCAGTTGACCTATTTTGCCGCCACGGTCACCGACGATGTGTTGAATATCGTCTTCAATGATTTGGAGCCATTCGTCATCTCGACCATCAAGCAAGCGGGCGCGGCGCTTGAAACCATCTTCTCGAAAATCCGGCAACTGGCCGACGAAATCTACAAGGTGCTGCAGGAGGTTATCGCCTGGTTGAAGATGCTCTTCGATTGGGACGATATTCTCAACACCCACACGGCATTCAAGTACGCTGTCAATCAAACCTTATTCACCAATCTCAAGTCGGTGGTCAGCGACGCGGAGACGGACCTGTCGAAGTGGTTCTCTTCCCTCAAGTCGGATATCACCAATGTCTTCAACAATATCGAGAGCCACTTCGACAACTCGACCAGCTTCAATACCTTTGCGAATTCCGCGCAGGCGGGATCACCGACAGCTACGAGCAACAATGTGCTTGCCGGGACGACGACTCTCAACACCCAGCAGCAGCATGCTTCTAAATGCCAGTACGTCTACAGCCGGTCGAAACCCTCCTTCGGTAGTATTGGCGCCATAGAGTTAGCGGGAGCGTCACCCAGCTTGGCCGGAAGCGATCCGACGACGGCCATTATTCAGGCCATTCAAACCAGCATCATGGATCCCACCAATGCCAATGGGCAGTCGCTCTATACGGTCTATACGGAAAGCCTCCTCAGCTTCATTACAGACACTCTGAGCGATCCCAGTGACTTCTTGGATCTCATTATTCTCCAATTCCTGGAAGCCGCGAAAGATCTTGTCCTCTTTGTTGTGGATGCGGTTGAGGCGGTTTTGGAGGCGATTTTCAACCTGCTTGAGGATGCGCTCGAGGCTTTCCAAAGCATGATCACAGATTCAATCGACATCCCGATCATTACGTGGCTGTGGAAGAATGTGATCACGAACGGCGACGAGTTCACCTTGCTCGATCTGTTCTGCCTGATTCTTGCGGTGCCCGGTACCATCCTCTATAAAATTTTGTATGGGGGCTCGAACGCGTCGCCTCCCTTCAACAGCACAACCCTCGATGAATTGCGACAAAGCCAGTTGGCCTGGCCGTCGTTGCCGTCGTTTTCGGAGAGCGGTGTCGAGTGGTCCGCCCCGGTTGGATATACGCCCCCCTCCAAGGAGGTTTTGAAGCCCCTGGGTATCCTAGCCGGACTCTCGTATATCGTCTCTGGCTGGTGCGCCATGAATATGGATCTCAAGGCGTCCCTGGGCGAGGACGATGCTTCTGCCAGAAACTACTCGATTCTTTCGGTCATTCTCACCGGCTTTCAGATCGGCTCGACCGCCCCTTATTCGGTTTTTGCCAAGGCGTCGGCCGATTGGACTCAAGCCGACAACTGGACATTAAACGCGTGGTTTACGGGGATCTTTCAAGCGTCCTGCGACACCTGCTTCGTGGCGTTTTCTACGACCCATACCGCAACCGAGTTTGTCGATGGGGCCGGGCCGGTGGGCGATACAGCCATCGGTGTGTGCCAGGAAGCTGTCGGCGTTGTGACCTGTATCTACCAGAGCCAAGCAGGATCCGGTTACACGGGATGGGATGCATCCGGTAACGTCATTGGACCGATCAACGAAAGCCTGAAGTTCATGCTCGAGTGCAGTCCCGTTATCGTGACCGTTCTCATTTGTCTTGATTTGGTTCTCCCGATCGGAGTGTGTGTGACCACCTGCATGTCCGCCGAAGACGGTTAACTCGGTCCTGATCGGAGTGCCGTAAGCTCGAGGCTTGCTTAGCATGGTTTTAAAATTGTTGGCTAATCCAGACTAGGACTATCCGAAAAGCACGACACGGGGACATTCAGCATAGGGCCAACCCCAGAGCATCCCCGTCACTCAAACCCGGCTTCATCACGGAGGAGGAACGGTTATGACGGCAGCGATCACGAACATCACCATCGGCGTGAATCTCATCGACGATTACTTGTTGACGCAGGAAGCCCCGGTGTCCAATGCGCTTACGCGGAATCTGTTCACGGTCGTGCAGAATCCGGCCAGTCACGATCCCACCAGCGAACTGTTGACGCTCGACGGGGACGGGGAGCCGGTGCATTTCTATCCGGACCCCACGTCCCAATCGGGCTGGACAACGGTGAAACTCGGCGTGACACCGCCCGCCAACACCGGAATCTGTAATCGCATTTTGGGGTTCTATCACCAAGGCGTGCTCAACGCCCTCTGCTACTACCCCCTCACAACGGGGGCCGGGAGCAGCGCGGTGTGGATGCAATCGTCCGAGCCGGGCACGTGGACCCCCGCCACCCTGTCTGCCACGGCGAAGAACTGGATTGGCTTCACCTTTCAAACGGATCAGTACGTGGACGCCGACGGCCATGCTTATTTGTACGGGGTCACGGGCAACGTCAGCCCCCACGCCTTCTTCGTCCTGACCTACTCCACCAACCCGCAAACCGGCACTCCACAATGGATGCCGATCGCCGAGCGGTACCCGACACAATTCACCCCGGAAATTTCCGATCCCGACACGGCAGCTTTTCGCCTCACCGAAGGGACTGGCGGCAGCGGGGCGGTCACAGTCCTCTGGGTCGACGGCAGCAACATTTCGCATGAGGACGCGACCGTGACCTGGTCACAACAGAGCAATCAGCAGACGGCCACGTTTACCTGGAGCGAGCAATCCTCCACGTTCAATCCCAATAAGGGCGCTCTCACGGCTGAGAACCTCTATGCCATTCCCGGCCCGCTCGGCAGCGGCCATGTGCTGCTCCTTGATGCGACCAGCACACTGTGGCTCGTGTCAAATTTCTATGCCGCGGAACCGTCGATCACGCAGTTGACCGGGCTTGCGAGTCAACCGAAGAGCGCGACGGCGGTAGGGGTGGGGGTGGACAGCAGCCAGACTGTGACCATCTTTGCCATCGAACCGGGGAGCAATTATCTCTGGTATCTCCAGCAGACGGGAACTGGCTCACTCACCTTCGGCAGTTGGGTGCAGTTGGGCGGCACGCTGCTCACCCTCACCTGCCCGGCCTACATGCGGGCGGGGCCGGAGCTATTCTCGGCCGGACTCGCGACGGATCCGCAGTCAGGGGCGAGCGCTCCCGCGGTCTTTCACATGGATCAGAACCTGCCCGGCGGAAGCCAGGGCAATGGCGATTCCCCAGGCACGCAGGTCTGGTCGACCCGCAAGGTCTCCGCGCCGCCGGCGCCCTCTAATACGACGCCGACTCAAACGGCCACGTATTCCATGGAGCTGGCAGGAGTGGATGCCGGCAACAATCCCGTCGCCAACGGCACGGTCACGGTCACCGCCGATCAGGCGGTCACTGTGGTCTGGAACAGTTACGCTTATCATGTCGGCCCCACCACGCCGCTCACGGTGGAGCTGGACGGGGCCGGGCAAGCCACGGTCCTCTATGAAGCGGTGGGCCTGACGCCGCCGGTCATCACGTTCACCGCCGTGGATACCGGCAACAATCTCACGGGCTCGCGATGGTGCCGGGGCGATGTGGTCCAGTACATCGAAGCTCTGGACGGGACGCCCCTGGCGCCGCTGCCGGACTCGGTGACTCCGCAACTGCAAACGGTGACAGGCACTGACTTGATCAATCAGGGCTTGACCGGGGGCGACTATTCCCAAACTGCCTCTGCCAACACGGCGGCGCAGGCGATCAATGCCTCCGGGAACTGGATGAACCAAAACCCGACGGACTCCACGGGGCAGGGGACCATTGATCTGAGTCAGATCACGACGCCGCATTGGGAGATCGACTTTGCCCATCCGGAGGGCCCCCGGTTTCGCGTGCTCAGCGCGGAGGAAGCGCGCGATCTGTTGACCAACCGGCGGACCACCGGCCAGTTAGGCTCTTCCGGGAGCATCTTCGGGGATGTGGCGCATTTCTTTAAGCACGAGTTTGATCAGTTGACCTATTTTGCCGCCACGGTCACCGACGATGTGTTGAATATCGTCTTCAATGATTTGGAGCCATTCGTCATCTCGACCATCAAGCAAGCGGGCGCGGCGCTTGAAACCATCTTCTCGAAAATCCGGCAACTGGCCGACGAAATCTACAAGGTGCTGCAGGAGGTTATCGCCTGGTTGAAGATGCTCTTCGATTGGGACGATATTCTCAACACGCATAACGTGATCAAAGAATGCGTCACCCAGACGTTGACCAATATGAATAACTCCATCGAGTACGCCCAAACACTCGTCGACAATGAATTCGCGACGTTGCAAGCGGAAGTGAAGACTGTCTTCCAAAATCTCGAATCAAACTTTGAATCGGTCCAGGGGCAGTCGTACAACGATTATGTCAACAGCGCGTCGGGCAGTCAGAACACCCTGGCTGGAACGAACACCCAAAACACGCAACAGCAGCATGCTTCTAAATGCCAGTACGTTTACAGCCGGTCGAAACCCTCCTTCAGTGGCGCATCCGCGTTGTCACTGCAAGGTTTTGCGGGAATGCCGGGAGGTACCGATCCGACCACAGTCATCTCGGATGCGGTCAAGCAGTACATCTATAGCGGAAATACCTCCGATCAGAATACCCAGACGTTCAATGCCACCAGTGGCAAATTGCAGGATTTCGTCACCGGAAAGATTACCGATCCCAGTAGCTTCTTCGATCTGATTATTCTTGATTTGCTGACGGCGGCGGAAGATCTCGTCCTGTTTATTATGGACGGGATTGAATACGTCATCAATGCGATCCTCTCCCTGGCTTCCTCGGCGATCGAGGCGTTTATCGCGATGCTGACCGCAAATATTGACATTCCGATCATCACCTGGCTCTGGAAGAACGTGATCACCAAGGGCGACGATTTTACCTTGCTGGACTTGATCTGTCTCATCTTTGCCGTGCCGGCCACCATTCTTTACAAGCTTATCGGCAGCAAATTGCTGCAGCCCAACGAACCTGCTCAGGCTCCGTTCTCCAGCAGCGACGCTACCACGATCAAGAATACCGGTCTCCCGTGGCCCACGATACCTTCTCAGGGCGTTCCAACGGAAGGAGCGCGGGTGACAGATGGTTCCCAGCTACCCCCTTTGTTATTGGCAAATCTCAATGTCTGCTCCGGGTATTTCTTGACTGTGAGTGGGGCGTTTACGGTTCTTGGGGACACTCTGGCTTGGCGAACCCAACAAAGTGGTACCAACGAACCCAACCCTCTCAACAAATTGGTGTCCATGATGAGTCTTATTCCGCGTTGGGAAACCTTCGGCGTCAGTGTCCCGGTTGGCATTCTGCAAAAACCGCAGAATCAGTGGAGCAAGGCTGATCAATGGACCATGTGGCTGTGGTGCACGCGGGGATCGGTCATCCTGGTGGATACCATTTTCACCGCGGTATCCGCGTTTGAGGCGAATGCCAAATACCTCAAAACCTTTGGACCGGCCTTGAAAACCACGATGGCGCTGGGTCTCGAGGCAGTAGGCACTGTCGCCGCGGTATATCAGCTAAAAGACCAGAACTATAGTGCCTGGGTGCCGGCGAATGAATGGATTCGGCCGATACCCAGTGTGTTCAAGTTTCTGATGTACTTTGATGCGGAATCGCCCGCTTGGGATCCCATACCCTGGTTGCTCGGCATCGACGTCCTCTTCGGGATCGGATCAAGCGTTACCCAAATTGGCGGCACGGTGTATAAATACCAGCATTCGAGCTAGGAGATGGGAAATCAATCAGGACTAATTCCCGTGGAGGTCCTGGCTTACCTGAGGTTGGAAATAATTTTTCTCCCTACTTTCTGGCCTTGAAATCGAAGGCCGGCTTACCGACGGGACTGGAAATGTGTTACCAATCGACGTGACACAGTGACCAGTATGCGGGGCTGTGAGTGACGGATGACTCGACATAAGGTGTAAGGGAGCTCCGCCATCTTCTTCAGTTATGAATGGCTGTTTCCAGGGAAGGCCCACATCACACGCAAGCCATGCGTTCTGTAAATGGGTAAGCGAAGGGTCTCGAATGGAGCCAGGTTTTCTTTGTCCTTCCAACGAACAACGGCTTTCTCCTAAGATGGCAGTAATTATAGGTGAAGCCTGATGGACTGACGGTCTGTCTTTTTTGAAAATATTCATGGAAGTCTCATATCCGGTTCCTTAATTCCTACGATGTTGGATGTTGTCCTCTACGAACCTGAGATTCCGCCGAACACCGGGAATATTATTCGGTTATGTGCCAACACCGGATTCGGTTTGCATCTGATTCATCCGTTGGGATTTGAATTGGATGATAAGCGGGCCCGCCGTGCCGGATTGGATTATCATGAATTGGCCCGGATGAAGGACTATCCTACGCTTCAAGATTATTTAGATGCTCAAAAGCCCTCACGTATTTTTGCGATCACCACAAAAGGACAACGACCCTATCACGACGTGGCTTTTCAGCCTGGCGATGCCTTGTACTTTGGCCCCGAAACGCGGGGCTTGCCGGCTCATATTTTAGAAGCGCTTCCTCCCACGCATCGTTTGCGCATCCCCATGCGGCCTGATTCACGAAGCCTCAATTTGAGTAATGCGGTGGCTGTGGTGGTCTATGAAGCCTGGCGGCAACTGCAATTCCTTGGTGCCAAGTAAGGCAAAGGTACGTAGGCGAGCGGGGGTAATTCTGATAGAGTGAGGGATTCTGTTTTGGCATAATTACATTGGGTCCCGAGTCTTTTGCTTGGGGCACAGCAATATTCAGGTTTCATCATGATTTGGCTTGTTGATATGTAAACCATCACGCGAAATTTTAGTAAAAATGGAAAGGTATGCAAAGATAATACGATGAAGGAGATTCTGTTTGTGGGGGCGGGGTCAGTTGGGGGATATTTGGGGGCGCACCTGGCTCGTCGCAATCCGAACGTGGGGTTGCTAATATAAGACCGGTCACCATGTTTGTCAGGGTGATTCATCAGGCTTTGAAGCCAAATATTCCTGCTGGGCCTTATGGATTTGACTCAGCCCGTCTTGAATCAATCCTAATATGACCACCCAGGCGATGAATCCTAAGGCAATTTCTTTGAGGTATAAAGGCAATTCAAACGGCATATTCCAGATCATGTGCAGTCCCATGGCAATTCCAAGCACTCGAAGGAAGCGGGGATCTTTGACCATCTGGAAAGAAAAATTGTGATCCCCACGTATTCGCCACAATCCTGCCCCGACCATGGACGTCCACAGAACATGCCCGCCGACCATACTTAAAAACCCTCGATGGGTGATGTTATCCAGCATGGCTCCTCCGCCGTAGGCCAACAACCTTTCCAGGGCATACCCTGCCGATTCGAAGGCAGCAAATCCGGCTCCGACGGCCGCACCAAAAAGCATGCCGTTCAATGTCCAACGATATTGCAACCGATTGATCACCAGTAATAATGCCCCGGCTTTCCCGATCTCCTCAATAATCCCGGCACTTGCGGCACCCAGCCAACTATCCAATCCGGTGGTACGGAATAAGAACAGAGACAGAATCAAAGACAAGATCCCCCCGAAAAAGACCAACTTGATGACTTGGTAGAGTGAGATATTTCGTGCAACGTTGACCTCAAAGAAAAAAATCAGCAACGCAAAGGGAATCATGAACGATCCCGTAATAATGAGCCCAGGAACCAGTTTGATGTTGCCAAAAATATTTAACGCAAATACAAAGCCCAGATAGACTATTAAGGAAACCATAAATACTTTAAAAAATGCCCAAGGTTTCGGCCAGGCGGTATTGATTTCCAAAAGTGTCGGGGTTGTGGCCAGAGTACCGACATGAAAATAATCTTCAACTTCCTCATCTTTTCGTTTTCGGATGACTTCTGAAAACATTTCCCAAAAGTTGAATCCCTGCACACGCTCCAACCCGGCTACTGAACTGATCTGTCCGCCGATGTGATCGAGCCAATCCGGGATTCCACCGTGAGATAGTTCTCCACCCAATTGCCACATACTTCGGCCAATACGAAGTTGTTGATTGGAGCTGATTATTCCTTCAGTCATTCGGTGACCATCCACAAAGAGGGCTGAACCATCGAGGGTGTGAAAATGGGGCTGGTTTTGTTGCAAGGTAAACGAAACGTGCCGTTCTACTACTTCACGATCGTCACTGAGCAAATGACAGTGAGACGATCGTCCAAGCACGATCTCCTCATGGCGTATGGAAAGACGCTTTCCCCTGTCCGGACCGGCAATACAGATTAGGAATATGTCTTGGTCACTCATCAGGGGAGCTCAGCTTCAGAGGAGTTTCCACAAAAAGAAAAAATCAGGACGCGGAATTTTAGCGGGAGTCTGGGGGTTTTTCAACGAAACTTGAACGGTTCGGCGGCTTCTTCTGACCCTGCGGATGAAGCCATAGTTAATCTCGTGGGTGAGATTCCTGGCGGCGCTTCCCCAATTCACCTCATTTTTGCACCTACCCTGTGAATTTCCCCACATCGATTCCGCATACCTATTACCGGCGAATGCCGGCAGCTTTGACTTGTGCTCTGTCTTGGCTGTGGTGGTCTCTAAGGCATAGCGCCATTTATAGAATTTTGGGATATCATGAGGCAACGATCCGTAGGCGATCGAAGCCAATTTTGCTAGAGTAGGGCCAATCCATTTTGTGTGTTATGCGGCATTCTGAGATGAACTATCTTAGGGCTTGTCCGCCCTGGACACAGATCCTTCGCGTGGCTCAGGATGACAGCTATCTAAAACGTCACACGAAGTTTTACCAATAAAGAAAGGTAATCGGATGAAGGAGATTTTGTTTGTGGGGGCGGGATCAGTTGGGGGATATTTTGGGGCGCACCTGGCTCGCCGCAATCCGAATGTGTCGTTCCTCCTGCGGCCGCGTACCAGGGAGGCTGTGGCTAAAAACGGGCTGACCATCCGGAGCGCGATTGGTGAGAGCTTTACCGTGCATCCCACTGTGGCTTCCAATCCCGAGGAACTGCCCCAACCGGATCTGGTTGTGCTGGGGATCAAAGCCTATGACCTGAATGAGGCCATGAACCAGATTGAGCCGGTGCTGAAGCCGGATACCATTATTCTGACCTTGCAAAACGGGGTGACGATTGAGGATACCCTGATGGTTCGATTTGGCCGGGAGCGGATTGTGGGCGGGGTGGCATTTATCTATTCCAGGATCGCCGAGCCGGGGGTGATCGACCATTATAAGAAAGGCATGCTAACTATTGGGGAACCGTTGGGAATGGACACTCCCAGACTCCACGCCATCCTGGCGTTATTGAAAGGGGCGGGGATTCCCTGTTTCATTAATCCTGATATCCGGCGGGCCAAGTGGGAGAAAATGTGTTGGAATTGTGTGTTTAACCCGCTGACAGTGTTGCTGAATGATCGGGTGGCAAAAGCCTTGGATCATCAGGAGTTTCAACCGGTCATCGCGACCATCGTGCGGGAAGTCTCGGCCGTGGCCATGGCGGTCCACCGTGTGCCGTTGGATGAGGATATGCCGGAGAAGGTCGTCAAGTGGGCTCAAGAGCTTCGAGATATTCATACATCGATGTATGATGATTGGCTGGCCGGGCGACCTACTGAAATTGATGAGCTGAATGGTTTTATCACCGAACAAGGCAAGGCCTTTGGGGTGCCCACTCCTATGAACGACATGTTGACGGCGTTCATTAAAGTTTTGACCCCATCCAGGCCTTCCTCAGAGGCCACAATTCAGGTAGGCGGGGATATTTTGCAGAGTCTTCAATTTACGCGAACGACCCTGGCACAACTTCCTTCCATGCATCAGGTGTCGGAATTGCCTACCGTGATGCCTGGGATGAATGTCCGTGGCGTCAAATTTCAAGCAATACTTGATGTTGCGACACTTAATGTGGGGACCGACCATGTGACCTTCGAGTCGCAGGATGGAAAATTCTCAGCCTGTCTGACGATCAAGCAAGCTGCCGAATTCGGCATTCTGGTATATGAACAGGATGGCACGCCCTTTCCTTCCGAACGAGGCGGGCCGTTTCGATTGGTCACGCCCGGATTGGGTGACTTGTGCGCCAATGTGAAGCAGGTTGGCAAAATCATCTTTTCAAAAGGTCTGATTTCGGATAGCCGTCCACCTCAAGCCTGCCCGGAGCCAGAGAAAGTATAGGTTTATCTTTATGCAGCCATCCCACCAGGTTCCTCTTATCTATAATCTGTTTCCTCGCCTGGCCGGCCCTTATGATCGCTGGATCTCGCACGCGGAACGGGCTGCAGGCATGGGGTTTAATTGGCTCTTTGTGAATCCCATTCATCTTCCGGGATTTTCGGGAAGTTTATATGCCATCAAAGAATATGATCTCCTGAATCCGGCATTTCTGCCGGAAGGGACTCAGGACCAGAGTCTTGATGTGTTACGCCCCACGCTTCAACGCATCGCCCAATGTGGCCTGGCCCCAATGGTGGATCTGGTCTTGAACCACACGGCCATCGATTCTTCCCTGGTGTCACAGCACCCCGACTGGTATATGCGGGATGGTCAGGGAAACGTTGAACATCCGTATGCGGTTGATCCTGATGACCCAGGCAAGAAAACGGTGTGGGGCGATTTAGCCGAAATTGATAATCGGCATTCTCCTGATCGGGAGCATCTCTGGGAGTTTTGGGGACAATTGGTTGACCGGTATCTTGAATTGGGGTTTCAGGGTTTTCGGTGTGACGCGGCCTATAAGGTTCCCGCTGAGTTGTGGCGTTTTCTTATTCACCGGGCCCAACGCCTGAATCCTGAGGCTGTCTTTTGGGCGGAAAATCTTGGTTGTACCCTGGAGCAGACGCGCGCGTTAGGAGACGCGGGATTTCACCTTTTTTGTAACAGCTCCAAATGGTGGAATTTCAAGGATGCCTGGTGCTTGAACCAACATCGCGAATTTCAAGCTATGCCGTCCATTGGGTTTCCTGAATCGCATGATACGCCGCGGCTGGCTGCGGAGTCAGGAGGAAATGAGGCGGTTCAACGCCAACGCTATGCCTTTGCCGCGCTGTTTTCCACCGGCCTTATGATCCCGATGGGGTATGAGTTTGGATTTCAGCGGTCCTTGCATGTGGTGGAGACCACTCTCGATGATTGGGAATCCCCCCGATGGGATTTACAAATTTTTATCCGTGCGGTGAATCACTGGAAGTTGAAGGTGCCGCTCTGGCAAGGGGAGGGGGATCTGGTTCAACGGTCGATGTCCAACCCCAACCTGTGCGTATTGGAGCGGCGGTCGTTGGAAAATCCCCACAGTTGGGCACTCCTCTGCCTCAATACTCATGCTCATGAGCCGGTTGATGTGGCCATCGGTGAGTTGGGCACTCTACCGTCTTCCCCCAGAATGTGGCGTGTCAGCTCGCTTGATCAGCATCCTGGTTCCCATTCCATCCCTGATCGGGTTGTGTTTCAGGCAGCCGAAGTCATTGTGATTACAGCCTTTTAAGTGTGGCCTTGAGATTGCAACTGAATAGAAGGGGCCGTAAAATGCTCTTTGCTTATTCACAGGGTTTTATTATGGGATTTTTGGGAAAGGACGAGAAGTATGTCAGAGCGGACGTTAGCGATTATTAAGCCTGATGCGGTGGCCAAACATGCGATTGGTGATATTATCCGCCGTTATGAAGAGGCCGGCTTGTTTCCGGTTGCGATGAAAATGATGCGGTTATCCAAAGGGGTAGCGGAGGGGTTTTATGCTGTGCATCGAGAGCGCCCCTTCTTTAATGACTTGACGACCTATATGAGTTCGGGGCCGGTGGTGGTTGTGGTTCTGGAAGGGAAAGACGCGGTCAAAGCGCACCGTGATCTGATGGGAGCGACCGATCCCAAAAAAGCCGATCCAGGTACCATTCGGGCTGTGCATGGGGCTTCTATTGAGGCTAATGCGGTGCATGGATCCGATTCCACGGAGAATGCTGAAATTGAGATTCGGTACTTTTTCGCAGAATCCAATCTGGGCTAGTGGAAGACCATCCTGACTGAGCCTGTATTTCTATCGTCCACTGACTCCGGTATGGTGCCCGCCGAAAACGGCGGGCATGTTTCTTTTTATAAATCTAGTGTATGGGTTTATGTTTTATGTCCTCCTAGTACCTATGGCCGTATGACAACATGGTTGAAAATGTGCAGTTTGCTGGTGTGTCTGGGGCTCATGGCCGGATGCGGTCGGACACGTCCTCCCCAGGGACCACCGGTGAGTGGGGCCATTCCTCCTCCTCCTGCGGTCGAATCTATGCCGGAGGATCGAGAGGAAGAATCCGTGTTATCCCCACCCGAAGTTCCTCCCGATATTCAACGGATTCATGCGCAACTCTTTCAGCAGTCCAAGGATCGTTTTGAGGAAAAAGCCTATCCTCAGGCCATCAGCGGACTGACGCGCTTGCTGGCGCTTCTGCCTGAAGAGCCCATTGAATTCCAAAGCCGATGGTTGCTGGCTCAAGCCTATCGTCAGGTCGGGGAATGGGAAGCTGCCAGGGATCAGTACCGCATACTCACGGTTGCTGGTAGCGCTAATCCTTACCAAGCCGGTGCTCAACTGCAGTTCAATGAACTTCAACGTTTACTTGAACAATTTACGATGCCTCCTCTCGACACTCAGGCCATCAGGCTAACCCTTGAACAATTGCCCGCCAGTGGAGGGTTTGACGAGGGAATTAAAAAGATGAAGGCCGATGGCATCACCACCCTGTTGATTGATTTGGGGTGTGAGGGAGCCGGATTCCACAGCGATCAACCGCGGACGACGAGGGCGCCTCGCCATCTGCTTGATCTCCAGACGCTCCTGCGCTCATATGTGGAACGCAGTCATCAGTTGCATCTGTTGGTGTATGTGGGAGTAAACCTCCGTTGTATTGGCAATTGGCATGATTCCCCTTTACCGGAATGGCGGGATGGCACATATAATACAACCACCCGCCAGGTTCAGAATTCCAGGTTTTTTGATATTTTTCATCCGGAGTATCAACGGTTTCTCGATCAATTTCTCACGCATCTTTCCGAGGAAAGCGTGGACGGTCTGGTGTTTCTCGACGATTATCCCATGGGGGTGTATGACGGGATGTCGCGGGAGGGATTGACCCGTTTTCAAAACGCCTTCGGAGTGAGTTTTGATCCCGTACGTACTTTTCAGCCTGGGTTTGATCCTCTCAGAGCATTGAAATTGTTGAGTCGATCAACCCAGCCTTCAGGCGCGCCTGTGGAAGATTCCGTGTTTTGGCGCTGGGCGGGGTGGAAAGCTCGTGAGCGATTGACTGTTGTTGAGCAGCTGATTGGCCAGCTTCGCAAACGCCATCTGACAGTTCAATGTGGCCTGGAGCTCCATCCCCATGGATTGACCGATCCGGTTCGGGCCCTGGTGGACTATGCCCAGGATGCGATGGAGGCCACCCGGCGCCCGTTTTCATTTTTCTTTGTGCGCCCGGAAATCGACAGGCACTCCTCGTCCGATCAACTGTCGGCGATTGAAAAGCTCCGGCGTATTTCGACGAAGGCCGTGTTAACCCGCTTGCTTCCCGTACTTGACGATCCGCGACGGGTTTGGGTGAGTATGCCGGCAGAGAGAGGAAAGCGCATTCTGCCGGGGACAGCCGGAGGCAGTGCCTCACTGCTCAATGAATTTCCTTCGGGAATCGGTGTCGTGCACGATCTTCGAGCATTTTCTTAAATGCTCCGGTAGGGTTTCCGTTGCATTGTGCTGGGAACACTTACTTCATGAGGGGCATGGGAGACATCAAAATATGAACGCTATCATCGTTTTGAACAAAAGGGGGTAGGAATGGAGCCACAGGATTTACGATTTCACAAGGAACACGAATGGATTCGAGTTGAAGGGAAAAAGGCGACCTTAGGCATTAGTCAATTTGCTCAGGATGCCCTGGGAGATGTGGTCTTTGTGGACGTTCCTAAAGTAGGAACCTCGCTGCAAGCTGAGGATCAATTGGGAGAAGTGGAGTCGACCAAAGCCACTTCGACCATTTACACGCCGGTCACCGGAAAAATTCTTCAAGTGAATACAGAACTTCAGGATCATCCCGAACTACTCAATCAGGATCCCTATGGGAAGGGGTGGATCGCGGTGCTGGAATTAGCCGATCCTGGTGAGGTGGATGGTTTGATGACGCCGGAGCAATACACGGCATTTTTAGCCTCACAGGAATCATGACCACCTCGCCCCACATTGTCATTATCGGATCAGGTCCTGGTGGGTATGTGGCGGCTATTCGCGCCGCGCAATTAGGGGCCAAGGTGACGATCCTTGAGGAACAGGTGCTTGGGGGGGTGTGCCTGAATTGGGGCTGTATTCCCAGTAAAACCCTGTTGGGCTTTATTGATCTTGGCGAACGGGTTCGGCATGCCCAGCCGTTTGGCCTCAACATTGAGGGGCCTGTGAGCTATGACCTTGCCCGCATGGTTGCACGTAAGGAGGAGGTGGTGCGTGGGCTTGTAAAGGGGATCGGCACCTTGTTGAAGCAGTGGAAAATTACCCACGTGCCGGGACGAGGAGAATTGGTGAATGACCGGCAGGTGCGGGTTACCCATCTTGATGGGTCCTCATCCACCATTGATGCCGATGCCATTATTCTTGCCACAGGTTCTTCCTGGCCTCAACTGCCTCAGTTTCCCATTGATGGCCAATGCGTGTTGACCAGTAAGGAGGCTCTGGATCTGACGGCGATTCCCAGGAGCATTGTGATTGTCGGTGGTGGGGTGGAAGGATGTGAGTTTGCCTGCTTGTTGAGCGGGCTGGGATCGGAAGTGAGTCTTGTCGAAATGATGCCTTCCGTGCTTCCTCTTGAGGATGAAGATACCATCTCCACCATGACGCGTGAGTTGAAAAAACGCAAGATTCAACTCTATCTCAAGACGCAGATTACGGATTGGGCGGCTGTTGATGGGGGAGTGCGAGCGACGCTGGCTTCGGGAGAAGAACTGGTGACAGACCACCTGCTGGTTTCGGTCGGGCGCCGTTTGAACTCCGGCCGGTTAGGGCTGGAGCAGGTTGGCGTGCAGGTGGGAACCAGGGGTGAGATTCTGGTCAATGAAAAAATGGAAACCTCCGTCCCCGGTATTTACGCGATTGGCGATGTGACGGGAAAATTCATGTTGGCGCATGTCGCCTCGGCTCAAGGAAAAGTGGCGGTCTCAAACGCGATGGGCCGGCCGCAGGCCATTAACTATGATGTCATTCCTGCAGGGATTTTTACCTTACCGGAAATCGGGCGTGTGGGACTGACTGAGGCCCAGGCCCGGGAACGCGGGTTGGCGGTTGCGGTTGGGCGATTCAAATATGCCGGTCTCGGAAAAGCACAGGCCGTTGGTGAGCCGTTTGGACATTTTAAAGTGATTTCGGATGAACAGACCAAGAAAATTCTTGGCGTCCATATTATTGGTGCGCATGCGGCGGACCTCATTCATGAAGCCGCCATGGCCATGCAGGGTGGGTTGACCGTCGAGGATCTCGCCAACATGATTCATGCGCATCCCACTTTTTCGGAAGGGTTGATGGAGGCAGCCGAGGATGTGGAGGGCATGGCCATTCACCAGGCGCGAAAGCGTTGATAATGCTCTGAAGCGTATTCATTGATTCAACATGAATGACATCGAACCGCAGAGGTCGCCCGCCAGCGTCCGGCAATTATCTGACAGGCATCCAGTCCAAATGTCCTGGGGAAGCTCTCTTTTATTGAAATTGGGCATGTTGGGGGTGGGGGTGTTTTTCGTTTACTGGGTGGGTTGGCCGCAAGCGCCTCTTTCTCCAGTTGTTCCCCTCCCAAAAACAGGTGTTCCGCCCTCACGCACCCTTCCTTCCGCTTCCGCGGGTGAACCTGAGGAGGTTGTGAGTGTGGCACCGCGTTCGGGGAGTCATGTCGTTTATCTTTCTCAGAAGGGGGAGGACGCAGAAGGTAGGCCATCCGGGGAAGTCGCGGGGGTTACCGTCGACTTGAATGACGGCACCTTAGCTGAATTAGAGCACCTTCCTGGTATTGGACCCATCCTGGCTGGACGAATCGTGGCACATCGAACGTCTCATGGAGCATTTCGACGCATTGAAGATTTGGCTCTGGTGCCGGGTATTGGGAAAAAACGGTTGGAGCAACTACGCCCCCTTGTTGGTGTCCGAGCCTCAACCATGGCGATAGGGATCGGGAGTTAATTTTTCACTTTCACATAGTGTGGCTTACAAGATGACAACTTCAGAAATCAACCGGCAGCTGGACCTTATTCTTCGAGGAACCGTGGAGGTCATTCAGCTCGACGAATTAAAAGCCAAATTAGCGGATTCGCTAAAAGAACAGCATCCTCTCAAGATTAAAGCCGGGTTTGATCCCACGGCGCCGGACCTGCATCTGGGTCATACCGTGTTAATCCAAAAACTCAAGCACTTTCAGGAGTTGGGCCATCAAGTTATTTTTCTCATCGGGGATTTTACCGGCATGATCGGTGATCCGACCGGGGTGTCGGAAACCCGGGTGGCGCTGACGAAAGAACAAGTACTGGCCAATGCGAAAACCTATGAACAACAGATTTTCAAAACCCTGGACCCCCAGAAAACCCGTATTGAATTTAATAGTCATTGGATGAGTGGCATGCGGGTGGAAAAGATGGTGGAGTTGTGTTCACATTATAGCGTGGCGCGCATGTTGGAGCGGGACGATTTCTCAAAACGATACCGGGAGCAAAAACATATTAGCGTCCATGAATTTCTGTATCCTTTGGTGCAGGGGTACGACTCGGTGGTGTTGGAAGCCGATGTGGAATTGGGTGGAACCGATCAGAAATTTAACCTTCTCGTGGGGCGTGACTTGCAGCGGGATTACGGCCAAAAACCGCAGGTGGTGCTCACCATGCCGTTGTTAGAAGGCACGGATGGGGTCCGGAAGATGAGTAAGAGCTTTGGCAATTATATCGCTCTGGAAGATCGTCCGGCAGACATGTTCGGTAAGCTGATGTCTATTAGCGATGTCCTGATGCTGCGCTATTACGAACTGTTGACGGTCCGCAATTTGGATGAGGTTAAGCGTCAACATCCGATGGAGGCCAAAATGGCCCTGGCCGAGCAGATTGTTGGACAATATCACGGAAGGGATGCCGTTGAAGAGGCCAAGGCTGATTTTCAACAGCGATTTCAAAAACGGGATTTTCCCGATGAGCCGGATGCCCATGTAAAACTTTCACCAACGGATTTCAACAATTCCCAGGATTATTCTATGCCTGTTGTTGACCTCCTGATGCGGACGGGTTTAGTGCCCAGTAAATCTGAGGCCAGGCGGCTCGTTTCCCAGGGTGGGATCCAGGTGGACGGAGAAAAGCTTGCGGACCCAAACGGAATGATGACCTTCGAGCCTGGCCGATCCTATCCGATAAAAATCGGTAAGCGAAAATTTGCGATCATTGAATTCAGGGAATAGATTCGTCCGGATATATTCAGGAGTGACTGGCTTTGGCGGCTGGGCCCCTACAGCCACTCTCAAAGTTTTTGTACCTTGACTAAGACTCAGCCCGCACCTAGAATGCGAGTCCTGATCTCGTGAGCGGGCGTAGCTCAGTGGTAGAGTCCTTGCTTCCCAAGCAAGTTGTCGGGGGTTCAAATCCCCTCGCCCGCTCCAATTCAATCCACTACTTTCCTCTTCTTCTTCGGGCTTAGGGTTCCGAACCTTCCCGGTTTGTGCCACGGTGGGGAATTCAGGAAAATGTTTGACGGATACTGGGTCCAGGAACAACCACAGGCTGTCATGGCCAATTATCTACGGTGCTCGAAATAATCCATCCTGCTTTCCCCTCTCATTGTGATAGCTGAGGCTTCCAAGGCCATCTGTCTCAGCTTTTTGTCAATCATCCTAAGATAGACTTTATATTATTGATGACCCCGACCATTGCTGCACGCTCAACCATTTGTCACCCTCAAGACAGCACTGCCTGATCAGGGGAATACCAGCGGTCCTTGCAATTGGGCCGTGGATAAGGCTGGAACCAAAAGGGCGACGCTAGTTCAAATAGGGAATTGTAGGGGTATGGCTTAAGGGGTTCACTCAATCCTGTATGGATAAGTGGCGCAACGAGAGTAGGTGCGTCAACAAGGATCATTCAGGCTTGAGGAGGATTTCCTAATGCAATGTGGACTTCAGATTTTACCGGATGCCGTTGTTATTCGCATATTGGGCTTGCCGGATCATTCTCTCGGGGAGATGTTTGAAAAGGCAGCAGCGCGAGCGATAAGTCTGGACTATCGAAAAGTCCTTGTTGATTTTTCTGATGTGGAATCCATGGGCCCCATGGGGCTGACTTTTTGTGGGTATGGGCTCTATCACCTTCAGCAATTACGTATTCCTGTCGCACTGATTCAACCTCCGGCCTCGCTCCTTCCTGTTCTTTGCCGGCATGGGATGAAAGAGTTTCCGGCAGTCCTTTCCCATGAATATGATGTCAGAACGCTGAATTAATTCGCATGCTCTCCTGCGGTGGAAACCAATCGCTCATTGCAGCCCCAAGGGTTTTGAAACAATTCGGTTTGACAGAAAGACCAGAAAAAAAAGGGACTTGGCTATGCCAAGTCCCTTTCTCAAATTACACAAAATTTACGCGTTAGAGTTGCCGTAGTGCAGTCACTCTGGCTTCAATCGGCGGGTGGGTCGCAAATATCTGCATGAAACTATGCGATTTCCCCGATATTTTCATCGTAGCCAACGCGTCTTGTGAGCTATATTCAAATTGGGTTCGTTGCACCCACCGATCAATGCCCTCAAGAGCAGAGATCATATGTTCCTTGCCTACGGTGTTGGCCGCGAAGCGGTCGGCTGCAAATTCCCGACGGCGGGACCACCAGCTAATGGGAATCATTGCCAGTACGGAGAGAACAATTTGCAAAACGATATACACTCCAAATCCTAGAGCCTCATTACGTTCCGCTACCTGCCGATAGATAAACCGGCTAATAAAGTAGACAAAGGTATTCATCAGACCTGCTAATACGGTTGTGGTAAACATATCCCCGTTATAGACATGGCCCATTTCATGAGCAAGGACGGCTCGCACTTCACCTTCATTCAGGTTGTTGAGCAGGCCCGTCGATACGGCCACCATCGAGTTGTTTCTTGTGGGCCCGGTGGCAAATGCATTGGGGTCTGGCGATTCATAAATCCAGACTTCCGGCATGGAAATGTTTAGCTTTTCAGATATTTTTTGGACTGTGTCAAACACGAGTCTTTCCGCCTGGGTTCGCGGTTCTGTGATTTGGGTACAGTCTATAAAAGCCCTGGCCATTTGCTTGGAAAAGGCCAAACTGATGAAGGCACCACCAAATCCAATGACAAATGCCCATAACAGATCCTGTTGAGCAATTGATCCTCGAAGATCGATTCCGAAGGCCGGGAGAATCATCTCCGACAACACGGTAAACGAGATTGAGAGGGTGATAAAGATGAGGATATTGGCAATCAGTAATAGACCAATTCCCTTAAGTTTTTTCATAGACAATCTCCCTTAATTGTTCCACGTCTGCTTGTGGAAGCACGCTAATGTGTTCGACTTCATGAATAATGCAATGATTCCTTTATGAGGGTCCTCAAAACGACTCTTGGGATTCAACATGTTGGAAGATAACACCTTTTCCTTGAGAGTCAAGAGAGAGAAAGACGTGACCCTCATCTGGAAAAACGTTATGATAACCCTCCTGATGAGGAGATCATTTATTCTAGACATTTTTTCTGTAAATTATTATACACGATTACTATTGGGTTTTGTGGTGGTGATGGGCTATGGGATTTTTTCCGACCCTCTATACGCTCAATCGTCGCCGTCTTCCCTGCCTCCCGTTGAGGAACCTTTCGGCCAACAGGTGATGATCAGAATGGAAAGTTATACCTTTACGCCATCGGAAGTGGTGGTGAAAGCTGGTAAACCGCTGACACTGACTCTGAGTAATCAATCCTTTTTGGTTCCTCATAATTTTTTGCTGGATGACCCCAGCGGCATCCGTCTGGTGGACATGGATATTTCCAGCGGCGATACGAAAGCTGTCACCCTCACGTTGACCGAATCCGGCATTTATCCTTTTTATTGCGATAAACAGCTTCTGTTCTTTCCCACGCATCGTGAGCAAGGGATGGAAGGCCGTCTCATCGCTCGCTAGCTTATGCACTTTTCTCCACCGGATCAACATCTTCTTGGTGAGGTGCTCAAGCGGGTTTCCCGCTCCTTTTATTTAACCCTGGCTATCCTGCCGCGCGCGGTTCGTTCGCAAATTGGTCTGGCCTATTTGTTGGCGAGAGCTGCGGACACGATCGCCGATACGGGAAAACTGGAGAATGTGATCCGGCTGGAATGTTTACGTCTGTTAAAAGGGCAGCTGTGGGGAAGTACCGCCGATTTGGCACAAATCAAAAAAATTCAGGCGCAAGTCCTCATGAACCAGAGTAATCCTGATGAGCGTCGTTTATTGGAAGAATTGGAGGGGTGTTTCCGAATTTACCAAAAATTTAGTCCAACCGACCGGTCTCAGATTGCGCAGGTTCTGGCGGTGCTGATTGGAGGAATGGAATTTGACCTCCACCACTTTCCCCAAAAATCGGAAGGGCAGGCGGTACGCGCCTTACAGGCGATCCATGATTTTGAATATTACACCTATGCGGTTGCAGGATGTGTGGGAGAGTTTTGGACGAAGATGGTGTGCAGCCACCTTCCGGGATTTCGAGTGTGGGATCAGACCTGCATGATTCCTCTTGCTATTCGCTACGGGAAGGGGTTGCAAATGGTCAATATTCTGAGGGATTTGCCACAGGATTTGAGGAATGGGCGGTGTTATATCCCGACAGTGTTGCTGAATCAGGTATCTCTTTCTCCCCAGCAACTGCTCGACGAATCCTCTGCACAGGCGTTTCGCCCCCTCTTCAGAAAATTGATTCAAGAAGCGCGAGATCATTTAGATCAGGGATGGCGCTATACAATGGCCATTCCCCGCCTGGAGATTCGCCTGCGGTTAGCCTGCATGTGGCCGATTTTGATCGGGATCCGTACCTTACAACAGTTGTCGGTGTCTCCGCTTGTGCTAAGTCCGAACTCACCCATCAAAATTGCACGGAGTGATGTCTATCAAATCGTGGCGTCAACCGGACTCACCGGTGGCTGTGGTACTGTGGGTACGGCCTATTGGGGATATTGGAGGAAACGTATTATTTAAATTACTCTTGCTTCGGTAGGAGAAGTTTTTCGCCCTTGCGGAAGACACCGTAAATGGCCTGAGACGGACAGGCATCCAGGCAGAGACGGCATGATTCCATGCACCGTGACGAATCGAATTTGTAGGGCGGAGTCGAGAGCCAGGCTCCTGTCGGACAGATTGGAATGCAGATCGCATTGTGAGTGCAACGGTCCGGATGTCGGACCAAGTGGTCTCTTCTCACCATCATAGGGCTCACTCCTTCAAAAAGGGCTCCGGAAAACATTTCAAGCATATTCATTGTGATTGCTGATTCTCCCTGTCCCATTGTTTAACCAGATCCTGAATGCGCGATTTGAGTTCAGGAATTCGATCAAGGTTGTTATCAATGGCATTCAAAATATTCTCTAACCTGGCCATGCGGCCCAATTCCTGATCCATCTGTGTCAAATGATCGTATTCCCTAAATGCGCCTGCATGAACGGATTCAAGATGTGGGCGAGCGGCTGCGAGTCCCGCGGTCACCATTCGCGGTTCGTCATGAAGGGGGGGCGTGACAACAAATCGACCTTCGGATAAGAGGAGGACGGTATGCGGAGCATGTCCGGGAATTGGAAGGACCTGTTCAATGGTGGCTCCGATTCCCTGGTCCCAGGAGGAGAGCCAGCCGGGAAAGGACTTTAAAAATGCCACTTTTCGTAAGTTGGCTTTCCATTTGTCTTCATTGCCCATAAGATGAAGGCCACGCGCCAGGTTGTGGCGACAGGTTTAGGGGACCAGTAGTTTGTGTGTGAAAGGATAAGGCATTAGGATTTGACAATGGGTAACGAACCATTTTTCCCTGGCATCAGGAGCCGTTCCACAATTTCCCCCTTACCGATATGTCGCTCCATGATTTCAGTGACATCAGCTTCCTGGCCAACCCAATACCAGACGCCTTCGGGATAGATGACGACGCTCGGTCCATACTCACATTGGTCTAAACATCCGGCTTTGTTTGCCCGGACAATACCTTTTAATCCTAAGCGCTCGACTTCTTTTTTAAAGAAAGCATGTAATCCGACGGATCCCAAGGCTGCGCAACATCCTCGTGGATCTCCCTTGGGCCGTTCATTGATGCATACGAAAATATGATGCGTGAATTTACTCATATCCGTTAAATTCTCATGAAAATAACCGAAAAAGCAAAGGGAAAATAAAAAGCCGATCTTACCTGAGGATTCAGGAACCTGTCCAGGTCACGGGACCAGGTCGGCTGGAACGTCCTCGTATTTATTGGATGAAACGCAGATACTGAGTCAATAGGATGTGGGCCGAATCAGGGCCACAAAGAGGTGAAAGGGGTTAAGAATATGGTGATTGGGGTCCCAAAAGAAATTAAGGATCATGAATTTCGTGTGGCATTGACTCCTCATGGCGTAAGGGAATTATGTGATCGGGGACATCGGGTCGTCATTCAACAGGGAGCCGGGGAGGGGAGTGGGTTCAGTGATGACCTCTATCAGCAAGCCGGTGCAGTCCTGGCCCAAACGATGGAAGCCACGTATGGAGAGGCCCAGCTTATTGTGAAGGTCAAGGAACCGCAGTCCGAAGAGTGGAGTTTTCTGAGGCAAGATCATGTGGTCTTTACTTACTTGCATCTGGCGGCTTCCAAAGCCTTGACAGAGGCTTTGCTGACGATCGGGTGCGCAGCCATTGCCTACGAAACGACCGAAGATGCAACGGGACAATTTCCGCTCTTGCGTCCCATGAGTGAAATTGCCGGACGAATGTCGGTGCAAATTGGGGCACATTATTTGGAAAAGCAACGCGGAGGTTCCGGAGTCTTGTTAGGTGGAGTGCCCGGAGTTCCGCCAGGAGAGGTCGTGGTCGTGGGTTCGGGTGTCGTGGGAACCTCTGCCGTCAAGATTGCGGTGGGGATGGGAGCTAGCGTCACGGTGTTAAGTCTGGATCTATGGCAGTTACGCATGTTGGAAGACCATTATCCCGGTCGTCTCGCCACAGTGGCTTCCACCCAGTCCATGATTCACCACTTTCTCGCCCGTGCAGATCTTGTGATTGGAGCCGTGTATCTTCCTGCGGCACGAACGCCCCGGGTGATCACGAGAGACATGATTTCTGACATGAAATCGGGATCAGTGATAGTCGATGTATCGGTTGATCAGGGTGGGTGTGCGGAGACGACACGTCCGACCACACATAGTGATCCGGTCTATGTCATTGATGAAGTCCTGCATTATGCCGTCGCAAATATTCCTGGAATTGTGCCCTATACATCGACTTTAGCCTTGACCAACGCCACGCTACCTTTTATAGTCCAGCTGGTCGAAGAAGGGTTGGAAGGTTCCCTGCGCAACCATCCTGGCTTACGAAATGGATTGAACGTGTTCCATGGTCGTGTGACATGCCAAGCCGTTGCTGATGCCCATGGATTACCGTATGAGCCTTTTCCTTCTTGATCAGTAGACTCGTAAAGATCGGGGCGTAGCGCAGACCGGTAGCGCACCGCGTTCGGGACGCGGGGGTCGGAGGTTCAAATCCTCTCGCCCCGACCAGTAACCAATATTCCACTGATTGTTTTTCTCCTACAGTGGTTTTCTGTTTTTTACATATCTATCAACAGCGAGAGTGTCTCACGCCAATTTTTTGGGGAGACATTCGTCCTGTAGGACACGAATTTTCTTCGAAGCAGCGAGACCACACAATGACCAATGAGGGTTGAATCGTGGATGGAGAGGGGGCGTTTCTAAGAAAAAGAAACGAATTAGTCAGATGGATAGCCTAGGATTCATTGGCGGGGGGATCGGTCTATGTCTCGCGAGTGTGGCGCTCTGGTCCGTTCGGCGACTCCATCAGGAGCTTATACGCCTGAAAAGTGAGCAATATAACCTGGAGCGGAAGGTTGGCACGCTTTCTGGAAAAATTGAAGCGGTCGTAGAGCCTTTACGCATCCAGACGGCACTCTTGGCTCGAGGTCAGCGCGTCTCCGATACGCTGATTAGAAATGGCCTCTTGTATCACGAGATTTCCGGCGCGGATGCAGCTCAACTGCTGGCGTCATCTTCGGGTTCATCGAAAGTCTTCGTGTTGGATGTCCGCACCAAAGCCGAATTTGCCAAACAGCGAATTCCGGGAGCGACATTAATTCCCGTTGAGGATTTAGAGACGCGGTACCAGGCGGAACTTCCGCTTGAATCTGATAAAATCCTGGTGTATTGCGCAGGTGGTGATCGGAGCCGTCTTGCCTCCGATTTTCTGAGTCGACATAATTATCCCAATATTTATCTTCTGAAAAATGGATTACAAGGGTGGACGGGCCCCCTCGAAGGGGATTCAAGTGGAGCCCTCATTCAAATATTGTCTAAATCACGGGTGTCTTCACCTTCTGTTGAATAGATCCACGTATTCATCGTGTAAGGAATGGAATTATGCAGTCTGATTTAATTGTCTTGAATGTGATGGGTCCTTATCGGGAACCACGCGAGCCGGCCTTTTCCTACGATTACTCCGTTCAGCGACCTGATTGGGCAACCGCACAGGGAGTCAGAGTGAAGGTCTCGATTGAAATGGAACTGGACTATTTGAAAAATTCGATTCTGGGCATCGTGGGCGGATCAGTCGGGCAACAGCTTCGGATTAATCAAATCCTTTCTCGAGCCATTGCAGATAAAAAGCTTGAGATTGCCGACGCGGATGGATTGCTGGCTGATCGCCTGGATGTGATGATCGGGCCTTTTACAGGTGACTCCATTTCTCTGTTTGCCGAGCTGGATCAGTGGATGAAGGCTGAACAGACTGTCCTGCGGAAAGCTATCCACGATCAGACGGGACTCTAAGAACCGGAGAAATTGTGAGACGGGAATCAGTCTCCGCCGGAGGGAGAGACCCGTCGTCCCTTCGCATATCTCAAATGTATTAGAAGACGCGCTGATAGCGCTTTGAATACACCCCTGTCTCGTCTTCACCAAACCCCAGGGACGCACGCTCTGGTGAGTTTTTATTGTACAGGTCAATCGCATAGTGGCCGCGGACATTTTCCATAGCCACTTCATAGGGAATGGAGCTGGGATAAAATTCCCCGGGGGCATGAGCCCCCCGGCCTAAGGCCTTGGCTGATTCGGGCACGCCGTATTGGGCTTCCGAAAAAATATAGATATCCGCAATGGCGAATTCACCGAGTTTGTCTCCCGGTGTGGTGGGTGGCAAAAGGGTGTCCAGCGCATTTTCCAGACGGGCTTTTTGAAAATGTTGCAACAGCGCGACCACCTGACTGTCGGTGGTGGCCGGAGGAACCAGAATGGTAATGGCTTTCATGTCGGTGACGGTTCCGGTCGCCTCATAGGAGGGAATGAGATCAGTCGATACGATGTTGTGGAGACCCACAGGGGTCTTGGGCGTGGTTCCCGGTCCCTGATTGGGTAAATTTTTGGATTTAGGAATGATGAGCGTAATAAACAGCCATAACCCAAAAATGACGCCAAACACGACGATAAGGGGGTGAATGCCTACCCGTCGACCCTCTGTCGGTTCTTCTTCCTGGCTCACGTTGTGGCTCCTTCGATGCTTTCGGTAATCTGCGGGGCTTGACGCTCCAGATGTTTAGCCGCGTCCCACCATTTGTCGAGTTGCGGAAGCGTATAGTCGCGAAGCTCCTTCCCTTCCAACGCAGCTTGTGATTCAACGAAATGAAACCTGGAGATAAATTTATTGGTGGCACGGCGTAAGGCCTCTTCAGGATTGACTCGAAGGAACCGGGAGACATTGACTAACGCAAAGAACACGTCCCCCAACTCTTCTTCAATGGTGCTTTGAACCGTCGGGTTTTCTGGTTGAAGCGTCCCTTCCGAAGACGATGAAATACTTTCCGCCGCGGCAGCATATAATTCATTCAATTCTTCTTTGAATTTCTCCAAGGCCGGCTCAATGGCCTCCCAATCAAATCCTGCGCGAGAGGCGCGTTTTTGGACCTGAAAGGCACGCTGAAGGGCTGGAGCGATTTTGGGAATCCCTTGCAAAAGCGATTGAGGTCCCGGTTGCGTGGCTTGTTCTTGTTGTTTGAGTTGATCCCATTGCCGGCTCACATCTTGGGCTGTTGTGACAGGTGAAGCATCGGAGGTTTGTTGAAAAACATGGGGGTGACGTCGAATCAATTTATCGGCTAACCCGTTGGCCACGTCATGAAATGAAAATTGATTCTGTTCTGAGGCAATTTGTGTGTGAAACATGATCTGAAGCAAAAGATCTCCCAATTCCTCCTTGAGAGCGGAAGGCTTCCCGGCATCTATGGCTTCCAGTACCTCATACGTTTCCTCAAGAAGATGAGGTTTGAGGGACTGGCTCGTTTGTTCACGGTCCCAAGGGCAGCCGTCGGGTCCACGCAATCTGGACATGATCGCCAATAAATCCGACACACATGTTGCCGGAGAAGCAGAGGGAAAAGTATCCGGAGATGATTCATTCATGAGACTGCCAAGAGTATCGAGAAGGTGCGATGGCATTATACCCGTTTTCTCTCTCAGTGTAAGGCCTTGATTCTTGATCGAGGCCATTGGTTAGTGCTAGTGTTTTCCCACTACAGGAGGTGTCCGATGAGCGAAGAAGAACCAGGGTTTGTGATTCGGGATAAACGCGGGCGATCGGAGCCACAGGCTTCTCCTCCTCCACCACCGCCAGAGTCTTCAATGGCGCAACCCCGTTCTTCGGCAGAATCATCCCATGCGCCTCATCCTCCCTTGTCATTTTCCTCGTTTGTGTTTTCCCTCGGAACCTCTTCTCTCATGCTAATGGGAGAGTCTTTGGATCCTCAACAGCCCGCACCGCCCATGAATCTCCCCCAAGCCAAGGAAATTGTAGATATTTTATCTTTGCTGGAAGAGAAGACCAAAGGAAACCTTACGTCTGAAGAAGCGTCCGTCTTAGGAGACATGCTCTATACCCTGCGGATGAAATATGTCAGCGTCACGTCAGGGAAGGGCAGTACGGTTTCTCCCTAACTCCTGGCGAACCCTCTTTCTTCCCGCAAGCTTCCAGGCGAGTGCTGCTCAATTCGCCCATAGGCAGGCAGACTAATCGATAGTGGGGATGTGGTCGCGCCTTGCGCTGTTCCTGTTCTTGATCAATAATGATCATAGTTGACTGGCCTTTGGATGATATTCTCCCGCTGACACGCCGTGAACCTTCTCTCAGAACCGCTCACTGAAGCCCGGAAATTTCCTCGAACGGGACTACCGTCCGCATCGAACGAGCCGGGTGCTCCTTCCCACAGTTCTGCATCGAAGCAGAAACGGCATCATTATAGGCCTGTCTGGATTGTATTGGTTTTGTTGCTGCCCTGCCTGGCCCTCACCCTCTATTACGCCCGGTACGGCTTATCAGGACCTCTGCAACCGGATTCGATACTTCCAAGTCCCAGCTATGCCCTGGTGCTTTTTCTGGTGTACCTGGATAGCGTGGGGTTGGTGGCGCTCACCCTTCTGTTGTCTCGAAATCTCATTCGGGCCTTTTTCGAAAAGCGTCACAAGCTGTTGGGGAAGGGGTTCCGGTCAAAGTTGGTCGCGGCCTTTATCGGCTTTGCCCTGATTCCCACGGTGCTGCTGGCCCTGGTGGCCAGCGGGGTCATCAGTGAAGTCATCGACGTGTGGTTTAATGATCAGATTATGCAGGTCTTGCGGGACTCGGAAGAAGTCGCCCACCTTTATCAAGAGGAACGAGAGTCCTTAACAGCGGATACGGCGCGCGCCATTAGCAAGGAAATTTTTCGGGAAGATATATTGAAACCGGAACACCGGGAATTATTGAGAGCCATCATGGCGCGCATGCAACAGGAATATCATTTGGCGGGCGTGGAGGTCTTTTCGCCGAAAATGGAAACCTTAGCCCGCATGATGGATCCTAAGTTGTCTGATGCGGTACTGAGCCTCCCCGTGGGGCAATTGGTGCTCCATGTCCTGGATACGGGGCAGCCCATGTCTTCGGCCCAGGAAGCTCCCGTGGGGAAACTTATTCGGGCAGCGGCGCCGATCCGTGGAAATGGACAAACTGACCGAGTGTTTGGCGTGGTCGTGGTGTCGTCCTATGTGCCGGAAGTACTGGTAATGAAAATGGATGGGATTGCCAAACAATTTGAGGAATACCGGCAGATCATCTCCATGAAAAATCCGATCAAGGGTGGAGCCTATTTGTTTGTGGCCGTCGTAACCGTGCTGATTTTATTTGGCGCCACCTGGTTTGGGTTTTATGTGGCTAGAGGAATTACGGTTCCCATTCAACGATTGGCCGAAGGAACCGAAGCGGTGGCCAAGGGTAATTTAGATGTGAATATCGACGTGAAGGCCACGGATGAAATCGGAACCTTGGTCCAGTCGTTTAATCGCATGACGGCCGATCTGCGCACCAGTAAATCCAGCTTGGAAGAAGTGAATATGTCGCTCGTACGATCCAATGTGGAAATCGATCAACGTCGGGCCTACACCGAAGCGGTGGTGGAAACCATTGCCGCCGGAGTGTTATCGATCGATATGGCCGGTCTGATTTCCACGTTTAACCCTTCGGCTGAACGGATTATTGGAGTGAAGGGGGACGACTTGCGTGGACGACCCGTTCATGACGCGTTCAAGTCCTTCAATCTGCAATTATTTCAGAAAGCCTATGACCAGATGCTCCAGGAACAGACGGAGAGTGTGTCTATGGATGGCCAGATGGAAACACCCAATGGCCGGCTCTTGACCGTAGGCCTCAATATTTCCAGAATGCAGAACGAGGCCGGTTTGGACCTGGGTTTTGTGTTTGTGTTTGAAGATCGGACGGAATTCATTAAGGCGCAAAAAACGGCCGCCTGGCAGGAGGTGGCGCAACGCATTGCTCATGAAATTAAGAATCCCCTAACCCCGATTCAATTGTCGGCCCAGCGGTTGCGAAAAAAATATGCCGAAAAGTCGACAGGATTTGATGAAATATTCGATCAAGCCACCGGCGTTATTATTAGCGAAGTCACCCGGTTGAAAGGGATGGTCGATGAGTTTTCAAAATATGCCAGAATGCCCCTTCCCCAGATGCGGAAAGCTTCCCTGCATGACATTATCGAGAAAGTGATTTCCCTCTACACGGGGGCGCATCGTGACATTGAATTCATTGTGGAATTTGATGAAGACCTTCCGGCATTGAATTGTGATCCGGAGCAGATGCACCGGGTGTTGGTTAATTTGTTTGATAACGCGATCCAGGCCATGAATGATCACGGCCGCCTCTGGGTGACGACGGTCTGCGATTGGCGGCGGCATCGGGCCGTGGTCAGGGTGGCGGATGAAGGGATGGGTATTCAGCCCGATGATCACAAAATGTTGTTCGTGCCGTATTTTTCCAAAAAGCGGACGGGAACAGGGTTGGGATTAGCCATTGTGCATCGTATAATCTCCGATCACAATGGGACAATTCATGCAGAGAATCATCATCCAAAGGGTGCGTTATTTACATTCGAATTGCCGTTGTAGGGGAGGGGAGCGTCAGTGGCTGGACGGCTTTTCTCCGGAAGGGTTGTCTCGCGTGACACACGTGAGTGACCATTCATACCATACCTGATGGAGGGAGTATTGTGGCCGAGACCATTTGCCTGATTGATGACGAACCAGCCATTCTTAATACCTTAAGTAGCATTCTTGAAGATGAAGGCTACCAGGTGTTGGTGGCCAAGAGCGGCCTTGAGGCGCTTAAGCTGGTCCGAAGTGAAGTGCCGGATTTAGTCATTTTGGATATCTGGATGCCGGAGATGGATGGGCTGGAGACATTGAAACGATTGCGCACTCAGTTTCCCAACATCCTGGTCGTGATGATGTCGGGGCATGGGTCCATTGAAACCGCCGTCAAATCCACAAAATTAGGTGCCTATGATTATTTGGAAAAGCCCCTCGATTTGGAAAAAGTCACCATCTTAGTGCGCAATGCGTTGCACCAACGCAAGCTGGAAGAGGAAAACCTGAATCTTAGAATTCAGGTGGAGCGACGATTTGAACTGGTGGGCTCTTCTCCTTCTATGGAGCGGCTTCGCGAACTGATCGCGATGGCGGCTCCAGCTAATAGTCGTGTCTTGATTTCCGGGGCAAACGGGACAGGGAAAGAACTGGTGGCGCGCGCGATCCATTTGCAAAGCCCCCGGCATAATCGCTCCTTTGTGGAAATCAATTGTGCGGCGATTCCGGAAACGTTAATCGAGAGTGAATTATTCGGTCATGAAAAAGGGGCCTTCAGTGGCGCCAGCTCTATGAAACGTGGCAAGTTCGAGCTGGCGGACGGAGGAACCCTGTTTCTAGATGAAATTGGGGACATGAGTCTGGCCACGCAGGCCAAAGTGTTGCGTGCCCTTCAGGAGCAACAATTTACACGGGTGGGTGGAACAAAACTCATCAATGTCCAGGTCCGGGTCATTGCGGCATCCAATAAAGATCTGGCGGAAGAGATTGGAAAAGGGACCTTTCGTGAAGATCTGTATTACCGGTTAAATGTATTGCCGATTGTGGTTCCGACACTCAAGGAGCGTCGGGACGATATCCCTGAACTGGCGCAGCATTTTTTGCGACTGCATTCCGAAGAGCAGGGCATGAAACCAAAAGAGTTTAGTCCACAAGGCATGGAGGCGTTGCAGCGGCATGATTGGCCGGGCAATATTCGCGAACTCCGGAATTTGATTGAACGCTTACTAATAATGGTGCCGAAGCCAATCATTGATGCGGCGGATGTAGAGATGTTCCTTCAGGGCCGGGCGCCAAGCGGAGTACCTTCCCTGGCCGTGGGCACCAACTACGATTCGCTCCGGGAAGCCCGCAATGCGTTTGAGCGGGAAGTCATTTCTCTAAAACTCAGGGAAAATAATTGGAATGTTTCCAAGACCGCCGATGAATTGAAAATCGAGCGGAGTCATTTACACAGAAAGATCAAGTTACTTCATGTTGAACTCCGGCCCGAACATTAAGCCTCGCAGGACTCCTTCTCCCACTTCTACTGAAACGTTGTCTCCCGGATCTTCCCATCCCCTCCACATTGAAAAATTGGTGGCCGGCGGATTCGGTCTCGGACGAGTGGATGGTCAGGTGGTGTTGTGTGGCGGCGGCATTCCCGGTGAAGCCCTTCAGGTGGAGATTCTCAGTCGGCGAAAAGGCGTGAGCCAGGGGAAAATTCTCCAGGTCCAAGATCCGGCTGAGAGCCGTGTTGTTCCCCTCTGCCCGGTCGTCGGGCGATGTGGAGGATGCCAGCTTCAACATATCCAGTATGAAGAACAACTTTCTCAAAAACGATTGATTCTGGAAGATACCCTTCGTCGGATTGGAAAAATTTCCGATGTGCTGATTTCTCCGGTGATCCCGTCCCCAAAGCCCTATGGCTATCGGCAAGTTCTTCGAATGGGAATTGGAGAGGGGCCCGACGGATTATTTCTGGGTTTTTTTGAATCTGGAACTCAACAACTGCTCCCGGTTGATACGTGTTTTTTGGTGGACGACAGGTTGCGATCGGTGATGGACTCTGTCCGGTCCAGCCTTCGCTCTTTGGTCATTGAGGGAATGAATTTAGAGAGTGTGGAAATCCGATGGTCCCGGCTGGAGGGGGGCGGTCTGTTGGTATTCCGCGGCCGCGCCGTGACCAAAGAACACGTCGAACGTCTGATGCATGCCTGCTCTGAGATCGACAACATCAAGGGGTTGATTTATGAGCGTGCGGATGCGCCGGAACATGATTCGAGGCGTCGCGTGCGGCATGAGCCGATTGTGAGGGGAGCGGATCATGTATGGGAAGCCTTTAGAGGGTTGCGCTTGAAAATGGGGTTTCGATCATTCATGCAGGCCAACTGGGACGTCTTTCAATTATTGGGGAAGATGGTTGAGGAATGGCTGGGAAACCTGAAAGGGCAACGGATTTTGGAGTTGTATGCTGGAACCGGCCCCCTGGGTCTCAGCCTTTCGAGTCAGGGCGCTCAGGTCACCTGTGTGGAAGGGAATCCGTTTGCCATCCATGATGCCCGTGAGTCGTTGCGCATGAATGCGATTACAGGGTGCCGTGTGCGAATCAGTTCAGTCGAATCCTATCTCATGACTGTCAAATCCGGCGCCTACGATGTTATTGTTCTGGACCCTCCACGTGCGGGGCTCAATCCAACAATTATAGACCGCTTGGGAATCTTGCAAGTCCCGAAACTGTTCTATCTTTCTTGCGATGCCCCGTCATTGGCCCGGGATATCAAATCGTTATGTGAAAAAGGCTATACCGTTCAGCGCATGCAACCATTTGATATGTTTCCCCAGACGGCACACCTTGAAACATTGGTCGAGTTGACGCTTTCAGCAACTGAACCGAACCACGGAGAGTAAGGATACGCCATGGCCACCTATCGAGAAGCGGGAGTTGATATTCAACGAGGCGATGATTTTGTCAAACGAATCGGCCCCATGGTGCGCTCCACCTTCCGTCCTGAAGTCATGGGAGACATTGGCGGGTTCGGCGGTCTCTTTCGGTTTCCTTCCGACCGCTATCGTGAGCCGATTCTGGTGTCCGGGACGGATGGCGTCGGGACCAAGGTCAAGATGGCCACCTTAATGAATCGACATGATTCGATCGGGATTGATTTGGTCGCGATGTGCGTCAACGATATTATTGTGAGCGGTGCGGAGCCGCTCTTTTTTCTGGATTATCTCGCGACGGGTCATCTTGAAGTGGAAGTCGGAGAAGCGATTATTCAGGGAATTGCCGAGGGATGCCGGCAAGCCGGGTGTGCTTTGATCGGTGGAGAAACCGCAGAAATGCCCTCATGTTACCCGCAGGGCGAATACGATCTGGCCGGTTTTGCGGTAGGGGTGGTGGAACGGTCGGAGATGTTGGGCCCGGAAAAAATTAAACACGGGGATGTGTTGATTGGGGTCGGGTCGAGCGGGCTTCATAGTAATGGATACTCCCTGGCGCGGAAAGTCGCTCTTGAGCTGAAAGAGTGGTCTCCGGAGACCAGGGTACCCGGGTTGCCGGGCACCGTCGGGGAGGCGTTACTCAAGCCGACGCTTATTTATGTGAAACTGGTCAAGACCTTGCTGTCCAGGAGCCGATTACACGGCCTGGCACACATCACCGGTGGTGGAATTACCGGGAATGTGCCACGGGTCATTCCCGAGTCCTGCCAAGCGGTCATCGATCGACGCACGTGGGTGCCACTCCCGTTGTTTACGGTTCTTCAGGAAGCAGGAGCCATTGATCAAGAGGAAATGTTTCGTGTGTTTAACATGGGAATCGGTCTGGTTGTGGTGGGGCCCCCTGAGGAAGCCAATCGGATATTGAACATTATTCAGGAAGAAGGGATGACGGGCTGTGTCATTGGAGAGGTTCGAGATCGCCCGTCTTCTGAGCCAAAGCTTTCCTATTCGCATTAGAAGGTGAAATCGTGTCGATTGCCCTTGGTGTCTTAATCTCAGGCCGCGGATCAAATCTGGTGGCCATACTGGATGCCATTGATCGTGGCTCGTTGGATGCGACACTCAAGGTCGTAGCCAGTAACAAGCCCGATGCCGCGGGCTTAGCGCGCGCGAAGGAACGTGGGTTTCCCACGGTCTATCTGGATCCAAAGCCTTTTGCCCGGGAAGCCAACCCGCGTGAAGCCTATGATCTGGCGATGGGTGCCCTTCTTCAGCAACATGGAGTGGAATATGTGGCCCTGGCCGGATATATGCGGATTGTGACCCCCGCCTTAATTCGGATGTACCCATCAAAGATCTTGAATATTCATCCCTCGCTTCTACCGGCGTTTCCAGGACTCGAGGCCCAACGTCAAGCCCTGGAGTGGGGCACGAAAGTCAGCGGTTGCACGGTGCATCTGGTGACGGAAGGAGTTGATGAAGGACCTATTATTCTTCAAGCCGCTGTGCCCATTCTTGAAGGGGATACGGTCGAATCCCTATCCGCGCGCATTTTGGAAAAAGAGCACGAATGCTATCCTCAGGCTCTTCAGTTAATGGCAGAAAAACGATTGCATGTGGAAGGGCGCACGGTTCACATTCTTTCATAGAAGAAATTATCAGACCTAAACGATTAATGGGCGCGTGAAGGAGGGCTGCGGACAGGCAAAAAAACAGATCAGCGATGGCAACTCGATTAACAGTCAGTTATAATCCTGTGATATTTTTCAATTCATAAGACTTTCTTTTTCCAAGGCTTCACATAGCACGAATCTCAAGTGTGGGGGGCTAGCTCAGTTGGGAGAGCACTACGTTCGCAACGTAGGGGTCGCGGGTTCAACTCCCGTGCCCTCCACCAATTTTTGATCCAATACATTGCAACCACCTCAAATAAGCCAGCAGAAATGCTGGCTTTTTTATTGTCGATGTGTCCAGGAATGGGAAACACAGCCTGAGTTAAACGAATGGCCTCAATTCTCCCTAAACACTGACTTGGAAGAGAGGGCAGAAACAAAGGCACAAATCATCGCAGGTACTGCTACGGACGTGCAAGGATGTGAAGGCGTTCAGGAGCGTTCAAAGATTTCAATCCGAACCGAACCATTTTAAAAGGAAAGTGACGTAATCTTGTTGTGCCCTTGTCCCCCTGCTAGAATGTGGGGAAAAGGTGAAGGATGTCCATAACCACGGCCACTACCATCCGCCGGTTCTCCCGTGACGAGTATCATGAAATGGCTCGAACGGGTGTTCTTCGTTCCGAAGAGCGTGTAGAATTAATTCACGGTGAAATTCTAGCGAAGACCCCTCAGGGTACTCCACATGCTGCCTTTATTGATTTTCTCGATACCCAGCTACAACAGGCCTTTGGTGACCGAGTAGCTGTCCGCACCCAACTCCCCCTAGCCCTTGGTGAAGCGTCAGAACCCGAGCCTGATCTGGCAGTGGTCCCCGGTGCACCCTTGGATTATGTCCATGCCCATCCCACTACCGCGCTCCTCATCGTGGAAGTGGCGGAGACCAGCTTGTCTTTCGATCGCACCATTAAAGCGATGTTGTACGCAGAACACCGAATTCCCGAGTATTGGATTGTCAATATTAGCGATCATCAGCTTGAGGTATTTCAGAATCCCTCTTCATCTGGTTATGAAACGCACAAAATCCTTCGCGCAGATGAATGTGTGACGCCGCTGCATGCGCCAAGCTTTTCACTCCCGCTCGCCAGTCTATTCTCCGCACTCCAGTAGTCGGTTCAAAGGAATCGTTTTTACAATAAGGGGTTGGTTCCAGTGTCAAGACAAAGAACAGGTCTTGTAATAGAAGAGGATCGCTACAAACGTCTGACAAACAGATTCCATTTTGCCATGCTGTCTGCCCAAGGAGGATAAGCCGATGCCGAGTATTTCAATCTGTCCGAGAAGGACACACGGGTCGCCAAAGCCCGCAGAGAGAGGGCGGTGCCGACGGTAGAGGAAATCCAACACGTTGTTGGAGGAATGCAGCCCAACTCTGATATTAAACGACGGAATCGTGCGCTGATTGCCTTCACCCTCCTGACCGGGGCACGAGATAGTGCCATCGCCTCGATGAAACTGAAGCATGTGGATGTGGTTGAGGAAAGCGTTTTCCAGTTTGCGCGAGAGGCCCGAGCCAAGTTCAGTAAGACGCTTATCACGTATTTCTTCCCGGTTAATGACGAGATTCCCCAAATTGTGGACGACTGGGTGAAGTATCTAAGGGAAGAAAAACTTTGGAGTCACGACGATCCGCTCTTTCCAGCTTCGAATGTCGTCTTAGACAAGAATACGTACCATTTTACAGTCGAAGGATTGAACCGGGAAGATTGGAGTACGGCTACTCCCATTTGAAAAATCTTTGCTGAGGCGTTTACCAACGCAGGGTTGCCCTACTTCAACCCACACAGCTTCAGAAATACCCTGGTTCGCCTCGGAGAGACAGTTTGCCAGACAACAAAAGCCTTCAAAGCCTGGAGCCAAAATCTCGGCCATGAGAAAGTCTTAACCACATTCTGTAGCTATTATGAAATCTCAACCCGAAGGCAACAGGAAATTCTTGAGGGGCTGAGGCCACCAACGCGATCAGCGGAGACAGATTTCGAGAAAATCGCCAAAGCAGTCGCACAGGAATTACGCAAATCAATAGCAGAAGTGTAAACTCAAATCAGCAGAGGAGAGTTGGCGACGGATGCCCTTACCCACATTTTGTGACGGAGATATGGTCAAGGACTATTGGAACAGGGAGAATCGTGCCACGAGGTTTTCAGTGGCTTAGCCTCGATATTGTGGACACACCTGAAATGTGCAAGAAAGAGTGTCATGCTACTGTTAAATCTTCACGAACCTGGCCACAAAATTAGGGGAAGACCAGAGGCGCACCAGCCGAAAGCAGTTCTACTAGGAGTTCAGACCCTTTCCGCCCCACAAATGTGTAAAGCGAGCACTCTTTTTGAAACCGTTTTAGCGGTTCCCCTTCATAAGGGAGTGCAACAGCAATGCCCACAATAGTTAGAATCTTCAAAGGAGAATACACCCACCAAATTAAAAGAGGCGTAAGGATTTTGCTTCTTTTTTTGTGTTGTATTTGGCCTATTGCTCAATAGCAAAAAGAGTTTTAACGAACTTTTCCGGCATTGTGAGATTTCAATACTCACCCGAAACGTCGGTGAAAATTATTCGACCAATCCCGGCATTCTTTCCAATATGAAGGGAATAGGCTCAAAGGACGTGAGAGGGAATGTTGTGGGCGGAAAGGCGACAGTTCAAAAAAAGTGGAGATCAATGATTTAACCAGAAAGGGATAGTTTTAAAAAATTATTAAGTGGGATGACAAGTAGGGGGGTAACCACTGAAAACGGAAAAATAAATCACGCTTTAAATCATATGGTTATTGATGTTTTTCGGTAGCCGTGCCCCCACCACTTCATCATCCCAAGACATACGACAACGTTTTATGAGGAAACGAAAGGCCGCTGTATAAGCGGCTATTTTGTTGTCTGTTGTTTGATGAAGATTTAGCAACTCCCTATCCCCGTATTGAATATGACGAACTATCTGCATTCGTCCTGGCCAGCCACCTTTCAAAAAGCCAAGATTCGTTCATAAGGCTCCCGGGGCATTCAATTGCCCACCCATGGGTGATAGAGCAGCGTAGGTGAGCTTCAACCAGCCCCTTGAACCGATCGACTGTCTAATTCGACAAACCGGGACATGGCGTCGTGTTGGTTCAGAGAATTGGTTCACGCTTTGAGCAAAAATCACCGGGGCTACACTTTTCCTATGCAAACAAGGAGATTACGCGGACAAGATTCGGGAAAATTTCCAATAAACCTGTACATCAGAAAACCTAATGCCTACAATCCTGTCCAGTATGATTTCGTAATGACAACCAGACGTTCAATAAGTCTCTGAGGTAAAGGGATCGACATGAAATACGGGATGCGAGCCATTGGTCTTTGTTGGTGTCTGTTTGGACTGATTGCCTGTGGAGGAACGGTCAAAAAGTCTTTTACCAATCCGGCCTATCCGCTTTCGAAGGTATCGTCAATCGCGATTCTTCCCTTTGATGGGGTGAGTGAGGCCGGTGCAGCCTCAGATCTACTGGCCATGGTCATTGCCAACAAAGAAGTGTTTGATTATGTCGTCGATCGTACACAAATTCAAGCCGTTCTTGCCGAACATAATTTAGACGCGACGCTCCTTGATGAAAAAACCCTTTTGCAAAAAGGGAATTTCATCAATGCCGATGCGCTGCTCAAGGGTCGTGTGACACGATTTGTCGAAGGCGCCCCTCATTATCCCTTAGCGACGGCGACAGAAATTTCTATGTCGTTGAAACTTGTCAGTACGGAAACCGGGCAAATAATCTGGACGCAGTTGTATTCGGAAAAGTCCGGGACACGGGGACTGCTTGCTCCCTCCGTTGATGAGTTGTTCCTTGAAATGGCTGAAGAAATAGCCAACGATTTAGTCAAAGAACGGCAGAGTTCCGGTGGAGGTTCGATGCCATAGCCTCGAACCGGAGTGGCGAGATGTCTGGAATTTTTGAATCACGGCCAACTGTGATCACTTGGACAGTAAAAAAAATCTTCTGTCTCATTGGCTCCATTATGGTACTGCTTGCCGGGGGATATGAGACGTCCGTTTGTGCCGCGTCCCGTGGAATTCTGGTATCACCGGATACGGGTGAGCGGATTGGAACCGTTTGGGGAGTTTTTATTGGGGTATCTGAATATAAAAATACGACCCTGAATCTTGCCTATGCGGACAAGGATGCCAAAGCCCTCCATCAGTTCTTTACGGAGCATTTTCAGGACAGTATTCATCCTGATCACTTTCATGTGCTGATCAATCAAGAGGCTCAACGCGGGAAGATATTGCGGGCACTTGGTGAGGTGCTTCGTCTTGCTCAGCCTGAAGATTTAGTCATCCTCTCTCTCGCCATGCACGGGTTACTCGATCCCAGCGGAGAAGACCTATTTTTTCTCACCCATGAAGCTGATCCCAATTTCCCGGAAGACAACGGGATTAGTCGGCACGACCTGCTGCGACAAATCAGCAAAAGTAAGGCCCGTAAAATAGTGCTGTTTTTAGATGCCTGTCATACGGGCGCGTTTGGCTCCTCCAGTTCACTAGTTGCCATGCGCGCCGCGAATGCGGCAGATGTGAACCGCCTCCTGACCGCCATGGGTAAGGCACAGACAGGCGTGGCCGTTTTCTCCTCTTCCAGTGCAGCTGAGCGGTCGCAAGAAGGCGAAAAATTCTGTGGAGGACATGGAGCATTTACCTGCGGATTGCTTACGGGATTACGTGGAGGGGCCGATTTCAATCGCAATGGCCTCATCGAAATTCGTGAACTCTTCGACTTTACCTATCGTACGGTGAAAACGAGTACTGAGGGTTTTCAAAATCCTTCTATCGAAGGCCGCTATGATAACGGGCTTCCTCTCGCCTTTGCTCCTGAATGGCCAGCGACGTCATTGACCCAGGAAACGTCTGATCCCAAGGATATTCCCGCTTCGGACCGGGAACTGGTTCGATTACGGGCAGAACTTCAAGCGTTGCAAGAACACATGGCGCGTGAAAAGTCGGATTGGGTTGAGGACGCTGCTGGATCAAGGCTGATTGCTAAAGCGCCCGCTTTCAGTTCACCGCAGGCCTTTGCCCCCAAAATTCTTGGGGGGGATGGGGCACCGATGGTCATTATTCCAGAAGGTCATTTCACCATGGGGAGTAAAGACTTTAGGAATGAGCGCCCGGCGCATCGGGTTTTTCTCGATAACTTTTATATCGACCAACATGAAGTTACCGTCTCCCAATATGCGGATTTCATAAAAAAATCGGGAGCCGAACCACCAGGATATTGGATGGATCTCAATTTAACTCAGGTCTCCCAACATCCTGCTGTAAGAGTGAATTGGGATGAAGCCACCGCCTATTGTGAGTCCATGGGCAAACGATTGCCCACCGAAGCCGAGTGGGAAAAGGCTGCCCGCGGCACCGATGAGCGCCTCTATCCCTGGGGCGAACAGGACCCGATCCAAATTCTGGCCAATTTTGACAAGTGCTGCGATCATCAAGCCTATTCTGTCTTAACATCGGTTGGTGAAAAAGCTGAAGGCCGAAGTCCCTATGGGCTGGACGATATGGCCGGCAATGTCTGGGAGTGGACCGCTGATTGGTACGATACTTCTTATTATCAACGAAGTCCTGACAAAAATCCTCAAGGACCTCCGGTAGGAGAATTGAAAACTATTCGTGGCGGGTCCTGGTCAAATAAGGCTGTGGATATCCGGACCACGAATCGTCATGGTCTGGATCCCGCTCAACGACATGATAACGTTGGCTTCCGGTGCGCAAAAAATGCGTCATAACCGGAAGTGGTGGGCTATGAGCATGGCTAGGTAGGGTCTTAAGTTGATCAGTCAATCCTGTTCAATAATCCGTATGTCAGACAGAGGACCAATTATTTTATTCGTCGTGCACGCCTTTGAATTTCAATGTTTGGATAAGCATCCTTTCCCTCAAGGCACTCTCATGGCGTCAATGGCTCTCCAAAGATAGCTGAGAAAATCCTGGGAGATCACCCGACAGGGAACCGGAACGTTGATCAAATCATAACTCATCCTGTTATGGCTCACGTGGGCATCAATCCTCCGGGCAAGGGGAGCCGGTAAACGAGCATCACTGTCAGATCTCTCTGCGAGGCCGAAGGCACGCTTGACTCATGCACGGCTTTGTTGGGCTAGAAACCAGCAACAATCTTATGGTAAATGTGCACAATATTAGTTAACTTTATGTAGTATTATGCGATTTTCCAAAAAAAGCGAATACGCCCTGCGGGCCATGATGGAACTGACTCAGGAGTTCGGGCAGGGGCTCGTGCAACGAAAATACCTGGCGGAGCGGCAGAATATTCCATTGGGTTTTCTGGAAATGATTTTGTTGTCGTTAAAGAACGCGGGACTGATTGGGAGTCGTCGGGGCGCCCATGGCGGGGTGTTTTTAATTAAGTCGCCCCGTGAAGTGACCCTTGGGCAGATTATTCGGCTTCTGGATGGCCCACTCGCACCGATTTCCTGTGTGAGTCAGACGGCGTATCAGAAATGCCGGGATTGTCCTCATGCGGCAACGACGGCGTGTCCGATTCAGCGCATCATGCTGGATGTGCGGAACGCCATAGCATCGGTCCTTGATCATTACACTCTTGAAGATTTTGTATTCCCCCGGCAGGAGGGAGGGGCAGTCCCCGATATCAAAACACAACCGGCCCCGGGTACAACGCGGAAGAAAAAATAGTCGTCGGATCATCAATCGTAGTCAATCGTTTTGCTGTCCTCATGCGGCAAGGTCAACGATAAGAGGAACTTATGGAAACTCATTGGCGTAGTGTGGTGAAGGGTGTGAGCTGGCGGGCAGTTGGGACGTTGGACACCACCCTTTTGGTATTTATTTTTTCCGGAGAACTCCTTCTTGCCGCTTCGGTAGGATTAACGGAGCTGGTCACGAAAATATTTTTATATTGGGCTCATGAGCGAGTCTGGCAAAAGATTCAATGGGGACGAATCTATCCGACAACCAGTTCACCATAAAAGGATAAAAAATATGGCAAGGCCAATATTGATGAGTGGGGCGTTGATGGCTTTCCTTGGAGTGGCGATTGGCGCCTTTGGCGCACACGGACTCAAGCCATTTCTGTCTGAACACATGTTGACGGTCTTTGAAACCGGTGTGCGGTATCATTTGATCCATGCCCTGGGCATCCTCAGTGCGGGCTTGAGCTTAGTCTATGTTCCTCTTCGCCAGTTCAAATGGGCCGGTTGGGCCTTTTTCCTGGGCATCCTGTTGTTTTCAGGAAGCCTGTACACGATGTCCCTATCGGGTACACGTGGATTGGGGATGCTCACTCCTTTTGGAGGGCTGTGTTTTCTTGTGGGGTGGGGCCTGTTGGCGAGAGGCTATTGGAAAGCCTTTCCCTCCCCACATACGCCACTTTCTCCGCCAGAGAGTGAAGAGTCGAGTCCCTAATGCCTGCTGATTACGGCGTTGGCCTCTCCGCCTCAGACGACGTATGTTTGACGATGAAGGGCGGACTGGCCTCTCCCATATACAGCGTGCGATGAGGAAAGGGAATTTCAATACGCTGTTGGTCAAAAGCTTTTTTCAGGCGTCGACGATATTCTCTGCCTACCATCCATTGCTTGATGGGTAGCGTTTTCAATCTGGCTTTAATGACGACCTCCGATTCGCCGAAGTCATCTACTCCCAATATTTCAATGGGTTCGAGAATGTTTGGTCCTATCTCCGGGTCGGCTTGTAAATCCCTGCCTACCTCCTTCATGACGGAAGATACTCGATCGGTATCCTCTTTATAGGCTACACCTATATTCATGACATAGTATGACCAGTCTTTGCTCATGTTGGCGAGGGTCGTGACGGTGCCATTCGGAAAAATATGAACCGTTCCTGACAGGTCGCGAAGGGTAATGGTCCGGAAACTGATGGCTTCGACTAAGCCTCCTGTTCCATTGACCACGGCCACATCTCCCACCCGTACCTGGTTTTCTAAAATCATAAAAAACCCGTTTATGACATCCCGGACCAGATTTTGTGCGCCAAAGCCGACGGCAAGGCCCACGATGCCCGCACTGGCGATAATGGGTGTGATGTCCAACCCTATTTGATCCAACCCCATCACGACGGCAATGACCCAGACCAATGTCAGGCAGATCGTCAGAAGCAGCCCGATGAGAGTTTTTACCCGCTTTTCAGCGGCCACCCGGTTCTTATCATCGTTTTCCCTTATCCTGAGTAAAACAATCTCGAGTTTGTGCAGGCCGAACCGAATGGCACGTATCCCAATATACGTAACCACCAGGATGAGGAGAAGCCGCAGGCAGGCTTCCATTATGACGAGCGACTTGGCCGCAAGAAAGGGAGTAAGCTTTTCAAAACCAAAAGATTCCATGTATGACCTCCTTACAGAGAGAAAGAGAAGAGTCAGTTCCTTGAAGGCTTGGATCAACCCAGGCCAAAGGAGCTGAGCCAGAGTAGACTGCTTATTCTTTCAAGGGATTGGAGCATTGGCAAGCACGGAAGCGCGCGCGTTGGCATGTTTCTTATATCCCGGCTGACGTCTGTGAGAAAAAATCAGGCGTAGGATTTTTGCGCGGCGCCGTTTTTTCACGGATCTGGAGCTCATTTTGATGTCTCTCCCTTGACACATGATGAATTGGGTGGTACAAAATTCAAAATAAGTCGCCCGGGACAACGAAGTCCCAGGGGCACTCCCATACAATCGAACGCGGACAATGAAGTCCTCAGCCAAGGAAATTGGTTGGGGATTTTTTTTTGCCTTTTGACCCCCTGCCGGTTCGTTGTAGGCGGGGAAACCCAATAGAGTCTCGTCAATGAAGCGTGGCTGATCATTATCGGGGAAAGGTGGCGTAGGAAAATCCTGGTCGTGAAATGGCGTGTGCGACCTCAAAAACACGGAGGGCTACATGATTGGAGACCGAATAGCTTTAAGCACCTTTCACCACTCACAGAAGGCTCGTAGGCGTGGAGGGTTGTTGAGTCTTGGTCTGGTACTGCTTGTGGTGGCCGGCGGAGCGAGCGTGAGTGAGGCGGCGGTGTTAACCAAGGAGGATTTCAAGCTCTATGGGTATGTGGAGGCGTCCTATACTCAAAATTTCAACTTTCCCAAAAATTCCGGGGCCAATGCCAATGATTTACGGATCTTTGACGGGGATGCCAATTCTTTCAGACCCAATATGGCTCAATTGGTCTTTGAAAAGGAAGGGACCAACGGGACCAATCCTGTCGAGCGTGCCGGCTTTCGCCTGAAATTGGATGTTGGTGAGGACGCGCAATTTACGGGCGGGCGCACCGGGGATGATATCGATTTTCAGGAAATGTATGTCCAATATGTCGCCCCTCTCGGCAACGGATTGGATATTCGGATTGGACGAATGAATGCTTTGGTGGGCTATGAAGTCATTGAGAGTCCCTACAATAACAATTATTCCCGATCCTGGTTATTTGGGTTGGGGCAGCCTTTTACGATCACCGGCATTCGTCTGGCGTATGCCGTTAACGAAAATCTTTCCTTGTTAGTGAGTGCACTCAATTCTTATACGGGGTTGACGGAGGACAATAATACGGCGAAATCAGTGGAAGGGTTAGTGTCCTATCGCCCCACCGATGAGCTTGGATTGAATGTGTATGGCATTGTTGGAAAAGAGAGTTCCAATACAAGATCCGGGTCAGGCACGCGGGTCCTTGTCGGCGGGTATGCGACCTTCCAGGCGACTGATCAATTGGGTTTTGTGGTGGAAGGGTATTATGCCAATCAGGAAAATGCGAGCGCGATCAGCTCGGGCCGTAATGCCCGTTGGGATGGTGTCGCGGGATATGTCATTTATGATTTCAATGAACAGTGGGGTCTCCGTTTTCGTGGAGAAGTTTGGGAGGATGCCGGAGGCGACCAGAGTTGTTTGGGGACGGCCGGGTCCGGTGGAAATGCGAATGTCTGCGCCGTATCGGCTCCGATCGCACAAACCCTTTGGGAGAACACCTTGACCCTTCAATATAAGCCGACTCCCTCGCTGATCACCCGATTGGAATTTCGCTATGACAAATCAAATCAGAATGTCTTTTTAGATGGAAGAAATACCCTGACCAATAACCAACAGACACTGGCGGTTGAAGCCATTTTCCTCTTTTAAGAAGAGGTCGAAGGAGCAAAGATGATAAAGGCGTATATTCACAAAGCCGGTAGAGGCATATGTTCGGCAGCCATGTCTGTCTTGGTCTTGAACGGGTTGGGCTCATTCGTGTGGGCTCAAGATGGAGGAACCTCGGAACTCAGTGCCGGCGACACGGCTTGGGTGTTGATGTCCTCGGCCTTGGTGTTGGCCATGATCATACCCGGATTAGCCCTGTTTTATGGCGGGATGGTCCGGAGTAAAAACGTGTTAAGTACGATGATGCATAGTTTTATTGCCGTCTGTCTCGTCAGTGTGGTGTGGGTCTTTTGGGGATATAGTCTCGCGTTTGCGCCGGATGTGGGACGGGTCATTGGGGGACTCAACTGGTTGGGATTGATAGGGGTGGGACCCGAACCGCTTCAAGGTTCCACGATTCCCCATTTGGCCTTCATGGTGTTTCAGCTCATGTTTGCGGCGATTACGGTGGCGCTCATCAGTGGAGCCATTGCCGAGCGAATGAAATTTAGTGCCTTTGCCTTGTTTGCCGTGTTGTGGGTCACGTTCATTTATGCGCCTTTGGCTCATTGGGTGTGGGGAGGGGGCTGGCTGGCGGAATTGGGTGATTTGGATTTTGCTGGCGGGACGGTGGTCCATATCAGTTCGGGAGTGGCTGCCTTAGCTTGTGCGCTTGTCTTAGGCAAGCGCCACGGCTATGGTTCAGACAATATGAGCCCCCATAATTTGCCGTTTACGGTGATCGGGGCCAGTCTGTTGTGGGTCGGGTGGTTTGGATTTAACGCGGGAAGCGCCCTGGCCGCCAATGGGGTTGCGGCGAGTGCCTTTGTGGCCACTCATGTGGCGACAGCTGCCGGTGCGTTAGCCTGGGTCGGGGTGGAGGGAGTCTATCGGGGAAGAGCGACCGTGTTGGGCGCAGCCAGCGGTGCTGTCGCGGGTCTGGTGTCCATCACACCAGCCGCCGGCTATGTGGGGCCCATCGGGGCGCTTGTGATTGGTGTAGGAGGAGGCGTGGTGTGTTATCTGGGTGTATTTTTAAAGCATAAACTGGGCTATGATGATGCTTTGGACGTGCTTGGCATCCATGGAATCGGAGGAACCTGGGGGGCCGTGGCCACCGGATTATTTGCGAGCATGGGTGGAGGCACCGGGCTCTTTTTCGGCAACCCCTGGCAGGTCGTCATCCAAGTCATCGGAGTGGGCGCAACCTGGGTGTTCTCATTCGTCGGCACTTATCTCATTCTCAAACTTGTTGACGGCACGATCGGGTTACGTGTCACTCGCGAAGAAGAAGTGCTCGGCTGTGATCTGACCCAACACCGGGAACGGGCCTATGGGTAATTCATACGAAAAATCATACAACAGAGATGGGAACATTTCGAAAGCACAGGCGTTCGGGAGGGTCGAATGCGCGCGACGATTGCAAGCCCTATTCAGAGTGTCTTAATCCAATGGAAGGATGGTTCTTATGAAGCTGATTCAAGCGATTATTAAACCCTTTAAGTTAGATGAAGTGAAGGATGCGTTGATTGAGTTGGGTATTCAGGGCATGACTGTTACCGAAGTGAAGGGATTCGGTCGTCAAAAAGGCCATAAAGAGACCTATCGAGGCACCGAATATCAGATTGAATTCGTGCCGAAAATTAAACTGGAAATCGCCCTGGCCGATGATCGAGTGGGAGAGGCCCTGGAAGCCATAATGCGTGCAGCCAAAACCGGCAGTATTGGAGATGGCAAGATTTTCGTCTCCGAATTGCATAGTGTCATCCGTATACGGACGGGGGAATCGGGCGAAGGAGCGGTTTGACCATTGGCACCCGACCACATCACGTGTTTGCGCGAGGAGGGAAAATGAATGTGTTGATTCCACGCTCAACGAGGGAAAGATTGACCGGACTGGTGCTTGCGCTGAGTTTGAGTCAACCCGTTGCTGGCTGGGCAGGTGACGAGGGTTTGCCGAAAATTGATACGGGCGATACGGCCTGGCTCTTAATGTCTTCGGCGCTGGTGTTGTGTATGACGCTTCCCGGTCTGGCCTTATTCTATGGCGGGCTGGTTCGCAAAAAAAATGTGCTCGGAACCATCATGCATACGATGGTGATTCTGTGTGTCATTAGCCTGGTTTGGGTGTTGGGCGGATACAGTTTAGCCTTCGGTCCTGATGTGGGAGGGGTCATTGGCAGCCTGGCATGGGTGGGTCTGAATGATGTGGGATTGGAGCCGAGTCCGCAGTATGCGTCCACCGTGCCTCATCAGGTCTTTATGTTCTTCCAGCTCATGTTTGCCGCCATCACCGTCGCCCTGATTACCGGCAGTGTGGCCGAACGGATGAAATTTAAAGCCTTACTCATGTTTGCCGTCTTATGGTCCCTTCTGATCTATACCCCGTTGGCGCATTGGGTGTGGGGTGGCGGGTGGTTGGCCAAGTTCGGCGCTTTGGATTTTGCCGGTGGTGCGGTCGTGCATATCTCTTCCGGGTTCGGCGCTTTGGTCTGTGCCGTGATGCTTGGGAAGCGCAAAGGGTTTGGTGCAGAGCCGATGCCTCCACATGATTTGCCGATGACCGTCCTGGGTGCGGGACTGCTCTGGTTCGGGTGGTTCGGCTTTAACGCAGGAAGTGCGCTTGGAGCCAATGGCGTGGCTGCCGCCGCGTTTCTTGCCACTCATACGGCCGCCTCGGCCGGGGGAATTAGTTGGATGGTGGCCGAATGGGTCCATAGGGGAAAACCAACCGTGTTAGGAGTCGCCAGCGGAGTGGTCGCGGGTTTGGCTACAGTGACCCCGGCCGCAGGATTTATCGGGCCGATGTCGGCCCTCCTGATTGGTCTGGTTGCCGGCACCGTGTGTTATATCGCGGTCGTGTGGAAAATGCGGCTCGGCTATGATGATTCGCTTGATGTCGTGGGCATTCATGGTGTCGGCGGCTTTATGGGCATACTCGCGACAGGATTATTTGCCTCCATCGGGGCCCAGGGTTTCTTTTTCGGACATCCCGAACAGTTTGGTATACAAGTCGTATTGGCTTTGGTAACCTTGGCGTTCTCTGTCATCGGGACCTATCTCATTCTTAAAATCGTGGATGTGACAGTGGGGCTGAGAGTCTCCGCCCAGGATGAGGAAATGGGGTTGGATCTCAGTCAACACAACGAACGGGCTTATTCCTGACATGGAGGTGTGTAAGCCAGCCTGATAGGGTGGAACCGGTGTTGGCCTCCGGTCCAGGTCGAATGCGTGCATGGTAACAGTTTAGGCGATGAGGGGGGTTTTTTACTTTTATAAACAGTTGTGCCGGCGAAGGAGGTATTGAATGACCGCGAAAGAAGTGTTGGATTTTGCGAAGAAGAACAAGGTGGAGATGGTCGACGTGAAGTTTGTTGACCTCATGGGAACCTGGCAACATTTTTCGATCCCGACCTCAGAGTTGACGTTGGATCTTTTTAAGGAAGGCTCTGGATTTGATGGATCGTCTATTCGGGGCTGGCGCATGATCCAAAATAGCGACATGTTGGTCGTGCCCGACCCGAATACCGCCTGCATGGATCCATTTATGGAAATACCAACGTTGAGCCTGATTGCCGACGTGCAAGATCCGATTACCCGGACCATCTACGAGCGGGATCCGCGTGGGGTGGCGCTTCGAGCGGAACAATATCTCAAGAGCACGAAAATCGGAGATATATCCTATTGGGGCCCTGAAGCCGAATTTTTTATTTTTGACCATGTGTCGTTTGATCAAAACAGTCACTCTAGTTACTACTTCGTTGATTCAGAAGAAGGCATCTGGAATTCGGGGAAAGACGGAGTCAACCTCGGGTCCCGCCCGCGCCATAAGGAAGGCTATTTTCCCGTGGCTCCGGTCGACTCGCAACAGGATATCCGGTCGGAAATGTGCCGGGAGATGGAAAAAGTCGGAATCAAGGTGGAGAAGCATCATCATGAAGTGGCCACAGCGGGCCAAGCCGAAATCGACCTTCGATTCGATACCCTGGTCAAGATGGCCGATCAAATGATGATGTACAAATATATTGTGCGCAATGTCGCGCGCCGGCATAACAAAACCGTGACCTTCATGCCCAAGCCGCTCTATGGGGATAATGGCACCGGAATGCATACGCATCAGAGCATTTGGAAAGACGGGAAGCCGCTGTTTGCCGGGAAGGAATATGCGGGCGTCTCACAGATGTGCTTGTATTATATCGGCGGGATTCTCAAGCATGGTCCGGCCCTGGCCGCGCTCACCAATCCGATTACGAATTCGTACAAACGCCTGACACCGGGCTTTGAAGCACCGGTGTTGCTCGCCTATTCCAGCCGGAACCGCTCGGCGGGCATCCGGATTCCCATGTATTCTCCGAGTCCCAAGGCCAAGCGCATTGAGGTTCGATTCCCTGATCCCTCCTGCAACATGTATTTGGCCTTCAGTGCCATGCTGATGGCCGGATTGGACGGGATACAAAATAAAATCCATCCAGGGGAAGCCATGGATAAAAATCTCTATGATTTAGAGCCGGAGGAGTTAGGGAATATTCCTTCATTGCCTTCGAGTCTGGAACAGGCCTTAAAGGCGCTTGAGGATGATCATGAATTTCTCTTGAAAGGCGGAGTATTTTCCGAGGACCTGCTTGAAGCCTGGATTGCCTATAAACGGTCCAATGAAATCGATGCCATTCGAGTCAGACCACACCCCTATGAATACTTCATGTACTATGATGTGTAACCGTTGAATGTGAACCTTTCCGCCTGTCTGCGGAAACGGTTGGTGGGGTTCCTAACGCCCGGGTATTCAATGAAGGGATGAGGTCATCCCTTCTGGTGCCCGGGCGTTAGCGTTTGGGAAACCGTCGAAGAAATTGTTCGTGAATTTTCCTCATCCTGGAGTGGATCGCATGCTCCAGATCGTCGGCCCCCTGAAGCCAGTTGGTGGTGTGCATCCCGAGCCGGCGAGCGAGAAAAACCATTTCATCAGAACCGGATGGGGGCAGGACAAGGTCCTGGGCATGGCCACGGACAATTCTGAGTCCATCAATGAGTTGTCGAAAATACAGATAATGGTCTTTGAGCTGGGCCCCTTCCTCGAGACTGAATAAACCTTCCCCGCTCAGGTGATCAATGGCTTCGAGCGTATTGGGCGTGCGAATGGAGGGGAGGTCGTGCCCGTGCATGAGTTGAAGATATTGCACGGTATACTCCACATCAAGGAGGCCTCCCGCTCCGTATTTCACATGCGTGGTCCCCGGCCGGACCAATTCCTTAATCTGCCGTTCACGAAGGTGGAGGGCGGTCTGCAAATCCCATGGGTCGGGGGCATAGACAAATTGGTCACGATGCTGCTCCACGGCTTTACCGACCGCCCGATTGCCGGCAAGAAACCGGAGCTTGATAAGGGCCTGTCGTTCAAAGGGGGCGGCCCCGCCCTCTGAAGTATAATACCGCTGAATTTCTTCAAGGGAATTGGCGAGGAGCCCTTTTTCTCCATGCGGCCGAAGCCGGGTATCCAGGTGAAAAATGCCTTCCTGTTTGGCTTCAATCCATTGGAGAAATTCCTGCGCCCAGCGCTCAAAATAATCCGGGGAGACCCGCGCGGCTTGCCCGCGCGGTGGTTTGCCCGGCATGTGATAGACGAACAGAATCTCGATATCGGAGGCATATCCTAATTCGCCCCCTCCAAGTTTGCCTAAACCAAAGATCGCCATTGACGGCGGAGCGGTGAGGGAGGCTTTTGGATTGATCGCCTGTTGAGAATGCACAAGGGCCTGATTGAGAATGACATCAGCCAGATTGGTCAGGGCTTGGGAAAACTGCGGGAGTGGACTATTTTCCAGGAGATGACGCATGTCGATGCGAAACAGTTCTTCATCTTTCCATTGATTTAAACGCTGCTTTTTGTCGGCGGGAGTTTTGGCTTTGAGCAATAACGGCTCGATGGCCTTGTTGAGGATCGCTTTTGACCGGATCAGGGGACCTTTTTGGTACTGATTCATCATGGGCAACAAGTTGTTATGCTGCCGGCGAAGTAAGTCCTCCCACAGGTAATCACTGCTGCCAAAGAGTTGCGCCAGCCGTTCCAGGGTGGAGGCCTGGCTCAGCTTGGTGAGATGCGACGGGGTATTCGCCTGCTCTAACCACTGATCCAGGAATTGATCAAAGTGGTCGAGCGCTTTCCCCGGGTCCGGTGCCCACCTCAGGTAATGGGTGAATTCTTTCAGTAAGGTGGCCGCCGTTCGCAGTTCCTGTTGTTCGGCTTTTCCCTGAATTTTTTCACCTTGTCGCCCGCGGACGTAGAGACGGTTGCGGACGCGATGCTTGGCGACTTCAATCTTGGCTTTCACAATATAGATGCCGCGCATGGCCAGGGCATTGGCAAAGGTGTATAAAAACGCCGGCGTATCGGTTGAGCTGATATCCAGGATGGTTTCATGACTGCCGCGGGGGTTGGAAAAGCTGATGTGCACCGGATGGACCATCTCCGTTGGCTTCTGCCTCATGTTCTCTAAATTCTCAATAAGCCGGCGATTGACCTGGCGACGGGCCTGCCGGATCTGATTCTTTTGAAGAAGGATGAGGAGGGCCGTCACCATCTCCTGAAGCTCTCGCTGTTCGGGTTCCTCGAATTTCAAGCCTTCAAGCGCCTGCACGTGAAAGACATCCACCACAATTTTTCGGGTCAACCCTCGAGTCCCGTGTGACGATCCACCCATGGGCAGGTGTCCCGGGGAGGCTTTTGTGGAAAGGGAAGTGGGGGACGTGGTCTCCAGCGAGGTGAAAATCGTGGCCTCGCGAATGTCCAATCCAAAAGACGACAAGACGCCACAGAACATGGCAAATTCTGAAAAATAGTCGTACCCCACCAGGGTCAGTTGATATTGCCGGGTGGGGAGAGTCCGGATCGAAATAGCACAGGGGCGCTCAAACGTGAGCCGGTTTGCCAGAGCTAAATGTTCCAGAATAGCGGCGGCAGGGAAGCTGTCAAAATAATCCGGGTCCATCTGCCGGACAAAATCTCTGATCAAGGCCGGACGAAGATCAGGACATTGGGTTTGATACGACTGGATCCGCTCGGCTTCGTTCATGGTGCCCGAGTATACTGAAAAAATGTTGCATTGTAAGGTCTGCCGCGCTCCCGTATAATTTTCCCCTTGACGATGAGCGCTTTCAAACCATACGCAGCTTCTGATGGTGATCCTCCCGCTGCTTCCCTTCCCGATCCGACCCCCTTACTGCTGGCTTCAGGACTTCCCTCCCAAGATGTAGCCCATATTCTTAAGGCCTATAGCCTTCAGGATTGGAAACGCGCCGACCAGAATCTGCAGGCCATGGCGGGGGAACCGGTCACTCGAAAGGCCCTGGCAAGCATCCTACCGGCGGTCTTAAACAGCGTGGGACGAACGGCCGACCCGGATCAGGCCATCAATGAATGGGAGCGGTATGTCGATTCGGGTATCCAACGGCTCCAACTGTTTCAGTATTTAGCGATGGTCCCGCATGTGGTTGAGGTGTTGGGAGCGGCGTTCGGGAATAGTCCGGCCATGGCGCAAACCTTTATTCGTGATCCGTTACTCGTGTATTGGATTGAAGATGACGGGGTCCTGCGACGGCGGATGACGCGGGCGGTTCTTGAGGCCAACGTGCAGGCTGCCCTCACTACGGTGACGAGTTTTGAGGCAAAATGTGAAGCGTTACGACGGCTGAAGCGGCGTGAAATGCTCCGGATCGGGATTCGGGACTTATTGGGCATCGCCACGCCGGTCGAAACCTATACGGTCTTATCGGATCTGGCCTCGGCCCTGATTCAGGCGGTCTATGAACTGGTGAACCGGGAGTTAACGCAGCGGTTTGGCGATTTTGGAGAGGGGCCCGCGACCGGGAAAAAGGGAGACGGTTTTTCCGTGCTGGCCATGGGGAAACTCGGAGGATGGGAGCTCAATTATAGCTCGGATGTCGATCTGATTTATGTGTACCATGCCCCCGAAGGAAAGACCAAAGCGGGGAAGGGACAAACCAGTATTACACGGGCACTGTATTGTGAAACGCTGGCCAGAGAACTCACGGCGGTCTTAACGGCGCCTACAGCGGAAGGGGCCTTGTTTCGAGTCGATCTCCGTCTCCGTCCGGAAGGCATGGTCGGGCCGCTGGCCTCGTCCCTTGAAGACGCGCTGCATTACTACGCGGGGCGCGGACGAACCTGGGAACGTCTGGCCTTTCTTAAAGCGAAGCCCATTGCCGGAAATCTTCGTGTGGGGCAGGCTTTAATCAAGGGGCTGACAAACTTTGTGTATGGGAATGCCAATGACGAAGGTCAGGTGTTTCCGGCCATTCACTCGCTGCGGTCACAAATTCTGACCAAGATGATTCGACGAGGGGAAGTCGACCGGCATGTCAAACTGGGTATCGGGGGCATTCGGGAAATCGAATTTATTGTGCAAGCCCTTCAATTGCGTTGGGGCCAGGCATATCCTGAAATCCGTGACCGGCAAACACTCAAAGCGCTGGTCAAGTTGACGCGTATTGAGAAATTGACGGCACAGGAGGCGAGCCTCCTGAAAAAGTCGTATGTGTTTTTGAGAAATCTCGAGCACAAACTTCAAATGGTCCATGAATTTCAAACGCATCTGCTCCCCAATAAGACAGACGAAATTGCCAAATGTGCCGTCAGAATGGGTTACCTCAAAGGGGGAACCGTGGGGCAGGCCACGGAAACATTCCTGAACGACTATCGCCGACATACCACCACGGTGCATCAATTATACGAACGCATCCTGTGTTCGTCATCGTCCTAGCCGGTCGATGCTTTTTATCTCAATATAGAATTTTTTGCATTCCGTTTGACGGTCGCGTGACAGGGAAGAGCAAGAATATCGAATGGGATTCGGTTCGAAGGGGTTGAATTCCAGCGCGAGATTGTTATCTGTATAGTGCGAAACAGATTCCGGCCGTATACATTCTTGATTGAGGGGGACGCCAATGGACCTTAACCGAATGACGATCAAATTACAGGAAGCCTTGCAGGCTGCCTCGGGGATCGCAATGCGACGAAGCCATCAGGGGATTGATGTGGAACATCTTTTGCTGGCGTTGCTGGAGCAATCCGGGGGATTGGCTCACCCGATTTTAGAGCATGCGGGAGTCTCTCCGACCGCCGTGAAAAATGCCGCAGAACACGCGCTGCAGAAGGTGCCACAGGTGCAGGGAAGTGGGGCGCCTCCGGGGCAGGTGCATCTCTCTCCGCGCCTGGCAAAGGTGCTCAATCAGGCGGAAGTGGAGATGAAGGAACTTCGTGATGAATTCTTAAGTGTCGAGCATGTCATTCTGGCCATGGTGGCCGAAGGGGGCGTGTTTACCTCCATGGGCCTCAAGCGGGATAAGGTCCTCGCCGGTCTTCAGGAAGTGCGGGGTAATCAGCGCGTGACCAGCCAGGATCCCGAGGGCACGTATCAGGCCTTAGAAAAATACGGCCGGGATTTGACCCGGTTGGCCAGCCAGGGAAAGCTGGATCCGGTGATCGGCCGGGATGAGGAAATTCGTCGTGTGGTGCAGATCCTGTCACGCCGCACCAAGAACAATCCGGTCCTGATCGGAGAACCGGGAGTGGGGAAAACGGCCATCGTCGAAGGCCTGGCACAACGGATCATCAAAGGGGATGTGCCGGATGGTCTGAAAAATAAACGCTTGATCGTGCTTGATATGGGTGCCCTGGTGGCGGGCGCCAAATTTCGCGGGGAATTTGAAGAGCGGTTAAAAGCCGTCTTAAAAGAAATTCAATCCTCCCAGGGACAGATCCTCCTGTTTATCGATGAATTGCATACGGTCGTGGGGGCCGGAGCGGCGGAAGGATCCATGGATGCCGCCAACCTGCTGAAGCCGATGTTGGCCAGAGGGGAACTCCATCTGATCGGTGCCACCACGCTGGATGAATACCGGAAACATATTGAAAAAGATGCGGCCCTGGAGCGCCGATTCCAACCGGTGGTGGTCGATCAGCCGTCGGTGGAAGATACCATTTCCATTTTGCGTGGGTTAAAGGAACGGTATGAAGTCCATCATGGTGTGCGCATCAAAGACTCGGCACTAGTGGCCGCTTCACGCCTCTCCAATCGATACATCGGTGACCGGTTTCTGCCCGATAAAGCAATTGACCTCATCGACGAAGCCAGCGCGCGATTACGAACTGAAATCGACAGCATGCCTGCCGAAATGGATGAGATCTCCCGAAAAGTTCTGCAGTTGGAAATTGAACGGGAAGCCTTAAAGAAAGAAACCGATGCCGCCAGCCGCACCCGGTTAACCCATATTGAGGAAGAGTTGAAGGCCAAACAGGCCGCGCTGAATGACTTAAAAACCCAGTGGGATGCGGAAAAATCATCTGTCGGGAAATTACAAACGATCCGGCAGGAGATCGAAGGCGTCAAGCAACAGATCGAACAGGCCGAGCGGCAGTATGACCTGAATCGCGTGGCGGAGTTGCGCTATGGCACTTTGCCCAAACTGGAAAAATCCATGAAAGACGAGGAAGAGCGGCTGGCCAATCAGCAGGGCACCAGCCGTCTACTTAAAGAAGAGGTCGATGAAGATGACATTGCGGAGGTCGTCAGCCGGTGGACAGGCATTCCCGTGAGCCGGTTACTCCAGGGCGAAGTGGAAAAACTGCTGCACCTCGACGAATGGTTACACAAACGCGTGATCGGTCAGGATGAAGCGGTCAAAGCGGTGGCCGAAGCGGTGTTGCGTGCCCGGTCGGGCATCAAAGATCCCAATCGCCCCATCGGGTCGTTCCTCTTCCTGGGACCGACCGGCGTCGGCAAGACCGAATTGGCGCGGGCGTTGGCGCATACCCTCTTCGATAACGAAGCCAACATGGTGCGTATCGATATGTCGGAATATATGGAAAAACATACCGTGGCCCGGTTGATCGGCGCTCCGCCAGGGTATGTGGGCTATGAAGAAGGCGGGCAGTTAACCGAAGCGGTGAGGCGCAGACCCTTCTCGGTCATCCTCTTCGATGAAATCGAAAAGGCGCATCATGATGTCTTTAACGTCCTCCTGCAGGTCTTAGATGACGGGCGGTTGACCGACTCACAAGGCCGCACCGTGGACTTCAAAAACACCGTGCTCATCATGACCTCGAATCTGGGCAGTCAGGATATTTTGGAAGCCCAGCAACGGAATATGGACTACGAAGCCATTCGCGCCTTAGTGCTGAAAGAAATTCAACAGCATTTCCGTCCGGAATTCTTAAACCGGGTCGATGAAATTGTGGTCTTCCATCCCTTAAAACGGGAGGAACTGGCGCAAATCGTCGAAATTCAATTGGAACGGCTTAGAGTCAGGTTGGCGGACCGGCGGATGTCCCTGGAGCTTTCGCCGGCGGCCGTGGCCGATCTGGCGGCGCGAGGCTACGATCAGGTCTATGGAGCACGTCCTTTGAAGCGCCTGCTTCAACAGGAGATCGAAACGCCGCTCTCCCGGCTGATCATTCAGGGCAAGGCCGTGGATGGGCAACGCATTGTGGGCGATCTGGTTGACGGCAAATTCGTCCTCACCGCCAGGGAAAACGTCGAGGCCTAACGCTACTGCTTCAATCCAACGGGGAAAAGGATCGTGCTGCTCCCCGTTGGATTGCCCTTCTCAAGATTCCCGTCAAATCACCTGCCAAGATATTCAATGAACAGCATAAGGAAATAGCCACCGGAAGGAATAGCAAAAGCCTTCAAAATGGGTTGCTCGGCAAAGGGGCAAAATGCTCCCTTCTTAAAGTTTTGCACTTCGCTGATGACTTTCTGCACCTGTGCCTTTCCTGGAGAGCTGGAATTCGTGCTTAACATGGATGACAGAGTATTGAGTACCCGTCCCCGCGCGTTTTCAGCCGTTTGCCGGAAATGGAAGGCTGAAAAAACGGCCAACCCGATGTTGCTCCCTATCACGATAAGAAGGCTGATCGGAAGATCCCAGTCATCAAAAAATGAAGAGCGTGACACAATCATGACCAGGACGATGATAAAGGGATAATAGATTAAGGTCCCAACCACTTCCGTGAGCTGGCCGCAAAACCACAGACTGTGTTGAATGTTGGCCAGAGCATCTTTCCTGGCACTATGAAACCATGGTTCGCGTGCGCTATTCCGGGGTGGCCATTCCACGCCCGGCTGTAACACCCAATCCACCATCCGGGCACACAGCCGTGTGACATACACTACAAAAAACACCAGGAGCCACATGGTGACCACGCTCAAAAAAAGGATCGCCTTATCCCAATTGAAGCACGTCTCACCCCGGCAGGGGGTGGTGGGAAATCCGATGAGGATGAAGATCGGAAGGGCAAACAGAACCAAGTAGACAGCCGTCTGGACGACCACACGGGATCCTGCGCACCGTAGACCCATTAATGACGTATAAATGCGCCATGTGTCACGCATCGTATCTTTAGGGGCTGCGCTGCCCCGTGAAAAATCAGGACCGAATGCCATCCACTTTTTCCATTCGAAGCATCCGGAACATTCTCCTGGAGAGAGATCGAATTCTGCTTCCAGTTGACGGAATTTAGCCTGCAGGGTTCTGTATCCCCGACAAAGAAAGCAAAGACTCAAAAAGAACGCCGCCAACCGGAGTATTTCAGTCGGCCAGACACTGATCCCTTCCAGCCAGACGAACGGTTCTCCCTGTTCGAGTTGGTTGGTGATGGACACATATAGCCAGGAATAGCTGCCGACGACGGCGAACAAGAAGGCCCAGAACATGGGAGATTTGGCCGCCGCTCCGGCAAGATATACCGCTTTCCGGCTCATGGCGGCATAGATCAGCCAACTACTCAAAAGAATACATCCCAGCAGGAAGAAGGTTCGCATACCTATGAGGGGCGCCGGCTCTCCATGTTCCAGGTCCGGCCGTGAAACATGGATGGAGCGGGTGCCGTCACTCAGATCGTACGCACCCGTGAGTCCGACCTCGAAAATTCTTGGCGCTCGCTGATGGGAGGGGTGGCCCGGGGTAGTGTCGCAGACCCCATCAGCAAATAATCCGGAAGCTCTGTGACACACGGCGTCGGGCGTAATAGCCAGCAACGTGGACAAGAACAACGAGGTTTGATAGGCATCACGAAACGGGGGAATCGACCCTTGCACCTTGTCATCAAGACGAAGGCCGAAATGGGAGGCAATGAGAAGATTTCGAGTCCATTGGTATTGGTTCGGATGTAAGAGGCGGGCATCAAGATCGGTGGTAAAGAAAAGGACGCCGGGAAATTCCATGCGTAGGGCCTGGAGAAGAAGCAGTTTATCGTAGACATCTCCAGCCAAAATCCCTATGGCCTTAAAGCCAGGACAGGTTGGCCATGATCCTTCTCCCACACGGTCCAGACACTCTTCGCGAATCCTTTGATCCTCAGCTTGTATTTGCAACGCCAGACGTCTCAAATAATCGAATTGGGCCGGGCCTTCCGGTCGTTCAAGACCTTTATTAATTTTCAAAAGGTTCTGGGAAAGGGTTCCGTCACTCTCGGATTTAGTTCCGGACGCCTTCGCACTCTGAGGAAGCTCACCGTCAATACCACGAAGGTAGCTAAAGCGATGGGCCCAATCAGGCCAGTCCACGTCCCCCAAATTCCTGATCTTGGTGACAAGATCAAGCTTTTGCGTACGATGAGTCACTTCAAGAAAGGTCAGTGGCAGTTTCCGCCCGTAGAGCGTATCCCATTCCCCGATCAAGGCAATGTGATCCGGTTCGTCGGAAAAATCGACGTTGCGTTTGCGTAATTCCTCTGCCAGTTCCCTGGCCAGTTCTTCGTCCGTCCCGATGACGCGATGCACATCAAAACCAAGGGATTTCATATACTTCCAGCACTCTGCTTCGCTGGAACACTGATCCGTATCAATATTCAGGCCTTCAAACAGGACCGCCTCAGAGGCGGTGGCCGAATAAGAAAGATACTGAATCGCGGTTGAATCCTCGGTGGGTGTATTTGAGGAAGACGCCATTCGATGTCTTCCCAGAACTTCACTGATCATGGCGCGTAGGGTTCCGGAATGAAACGGGCCTAACACCGTAAACGACATCATGGCATCAACGGAATCCTGCCGACTTCGCTCCTGTGGAGCATCAGGTACCGAATCGTTTACAAAGGCCACAAGGTGTTCCAGGGAGGCCAATGGATTTTTCTCCAGGTCTTGATCTTTGATCCAGAAAACCAGCACGTGGTCTTTTCCGGTGTTGTCCGGTTTAAACCATTCGAGAGGCACATCGAGGCCGGGACAACTTTCATCCCAGCAGGTGCCCTTTCCCTGAAGCTTTGTGCGATTCCAGGAAAAATATCTAAAAAATTCCCCTTCCTCGGGGATATACCCCGCCTCTCCAAGAGCAGACACCACCGCATAGCGATGTCGTAACCGGTATTCGGTTCCGGAAGTAAAGGGTGTGCCTTCCGTGACGACAATCAGGGCTTTAAATGTGGGTGGGTGTGCCCCTATCGCTCTCGTGATCTCACGTAACTGAAGGCGTAAATTATGGTGGTCCTTGGTCTCTGAACCATTGAGAGCACCTTGGGGTGACGAAGCCACAGTCTGAGACTGATTGGTTTTGGGTTCGGCCTGCTTATGAGCCTTCACCGATGCGAAAGGGTCCTGCCACAGGCGGCTTTGCACTCGCTTATCACCAACGATCACCGTCTGGCTTTGTTGTTCATGAACGGGCCGATCACTTTTAAAGGGTTGTTGGTAAAACAAAATTCCACCCAGCAGGGTGAGCAGAATTAATAACCCCGTAATAGGAATTTTAAAATCGTCGCTTTTTTCAGAGGACATACGTCACTCGCAAAAGTTTGCTGAAACCGGCTGACTGCCGGATATGGGTGTTCAGCTTCATCTCACCGCTGATGGTGAAGAAAATATTTGTCGTTGAACAATTCAAGATGGACAATGATCCAATGGCCTGACACGGTGCGGTGCCTCACTACAGGAAACTCAAGATTCATGCGAGCGCAGAGGATGACCCTCTTGCCACGGAGGGAATGCATACCAAGCCCGCGTAATGAAAGAAAAAGAATGAAACAAAAGGAACGCCGATGAAAAACGGTCTAGGTGTTGAGTGGTCGATTGCGTATCCAATCAGATACGACTCTGTATCCAATCAGGGTCTGTTGAAAAAAGCCGCCAGCGGCGTTCTCGCCATTTTTCCGTGCTCACGTACTCAGCGTACGCTCCGCGCGTAAAAACGGCTGCGGCCTTGCTGGACGGACCCTTCGGGAAGACTCAGGGCATGCTTTTTTGAACCGACCCGGAGCCTTTGATGAGTAATCTAATCCTGGGCAAATTTGCCCTTGAAAATCTTTATTATTCCACACTCGCAATCAGACACGTGGTCCTGTCATTCATTGAAGGAATGGACTCTCGTCATTTCCATAGAAAGAACGTTGGTGATCATTCTACAATTCACCGGGGAAACCTATCCGGTATGTACACATTGAAGAAGTGTGTGTTTGGGATGTCATCGTCGACCCAGATTCGCAGACACGTCAAACCGTTATCGACCACGGCAGGGGGCACACTTGACCGGCGCATACCCGTTGCTCACTCCTTCGGTCCGACGGCTTTACAACGAAGCCGCAAGCCCGCAAAACCGCCATCGCCCCAGGAGGCCTCGACGCCGATGGCAATCTGGTTGCTCGGGCAGGACACCTTCTCGTGCCAGCGTGCACAGTTGGGGCGCCGGAACTTGTCACTGAGGTTGGCTTCGAAGAGGGTTCCATCCGGGCCTACACGCACGGCCCAGATTTCGGCCCCTTTAATCTTGTCGTCTTTCTTTTTCTTGTCGGTGGTGCAGACCTGAATGGACTGGATAACATGATCGGCCTTGTCGAATTGAATCGTCTGTTTGTCGTGAACATTTTTTCCCGTGCACGGCGGCCGGGTGATATGGTTCGACGTGCTTTCTGCGGTATGGCGACCATTTAAACTCGTGCGCAGGGTGCCGATATAGCACGCCTCGTCGCTCCGCTCATAAAAGACGAGCCCGCCCAGCGCCCATTGATCTGCGGACGTGGTCGCAAAGGCATCGGGTGCGAGAGTTTTGACATCGAGCGTGCTGGTTCCGCCGGGAGCCGATCCGGACAACGGACTTTTACTGACCGTCCCGATGACCATGGCCTCGGCCCATGCGTGGGCCGGTGCCAGGCCGGAAACCAGAATCGTCAGGATCACGCGCGCACATAGCCTGTGTGTCATCTCGCCTCCTTGCTGCGATGATTCTCGAACATGTACGGCAGAAAACTTTTCAGGACATCTGTGTGAAGAAATCGTTGAGGATCGCGGAAGATGTCGCTGTCAGGACGGTTAGTCCTTCTGACCGGTTTTTTTAATGATGTGATATCCGAATTGGGTTTTGACGACCGGGCTCAAACTGCCATGTCCCAGACGTTTGACCGCATCCTCAAAGGCTTTGACCATTTTGCCCGGCCCAAACCACCCCAGATCACCACTTTTGGAACCGCTGGGGCAGGTCGAAAACTCTTTCGCCAGGTCGGCAAATTTGGCCCCGGTTTTCAGACGTTTCCTCAGGTCCTCGGCCAACCCTTTTTCCTTCACGAGAATATGACTCGCTCTCCACTCCATAGGCTCTCCTTTCAAACCGTTCATCACATTCGGGTCAACATACCCGCTTCACTTGTTAGGGGCAAATTATATGATGCGGTGTGAAAAAATGTCATCTCGAATCTTATGCGATGCCACCCAGGCCCAGACAGTTGGAGATGCCCCTCATGGCGTGGGGAGCGTAGAGGTGTCAGATTCCGGCGGAGTAAACACCTCGTTCATATGACTAAAGGAACCTCCCGGAGTCGGCCCCCCACTGATGACGTAAATGCGGTCATTCACGACCGCCGACCCGAGGCCGTGGCGTCCTGTCGGCATGGGGGCCATGGTCTGCCAGGCATCACGTGCCGGATCATACGCCTCGTTTTCACGAAAGGTTCCCTCCTCCTGTTCGCCGCCGAAAACATAGATCCGGTTACTCACACTCGATGCGGTGATTCCACTGCGGGCCGTCGGAAGATCTGCGGCCCGCGACCAGCGGTCGGTGACGGGGTCGTAAACTTCCGTGACCGTGAGATTCTGTCGATAGTCACCGTGCAGGCGCCCGCCGATAGCGTAAATGGTATTTGACACAGTTGCTGCTGCAAGATGATCGCGAGGGGTCGGCAACGGCGCTCGCACCGTCCAGGCATTGCGCTCCGGATCGAAGACCTCGACGGCCGCGCTATTGGCCTTTCGGTCGTAGCCGCCGATGGCATAGAGCTTCCCATCGTACTGTGCCACCGACAAAGCTCCGCGAGGGGTCGGCATCTGTGCGCGCTCGGCCCAAATATCCGTGGCTGGATTGTAGACATACACGGTGGCAACGGGATGCCAGACGCTGAGTCCCGATTGCCGGTACCCCCCAATGACAAACAGTTTCCCATCTGCCACTCCGATCCCCACATGGTGCAGGCCCACCGGCATTGGCGCTTTGGATGTCCATTGGTCGGTGGCCGGGTCATATTCCTGGAGGGACGGCGTGATTCCGAGATTGATGATATTGCCGAAGGCGGGCTGTTCAAACCCGCCCACGACGTAAATTTTGCCGTTCAAGGCTGCGGCGGCCACCTCCGTCCGCATCGTGGGCGCAGGCTTGGCCGCGTGCCATACTCCCTGAGCCGGCTCCGTTGGCATCGATTGAGCAGATACTAAGGGCACCATGAGGCAGAGTGCCGTGAAGAACGGCAGAAGGATCAGGAGAGGGCTTACCAAAGGAACATGGCGCAGGATTACCGGGATGACCTGGTGTTGCATGGCTGGGAGTATAGCAATCGAGGAAGGGAAAATCTTCAATGTGCGTGATGACCCAAGCCAGCCGACCAAATGAAGCCGCACTCACCCACCCCTACAAGGACGTCGCGATGAATGGCCAAACGCGAGAGAAGGCCATTTCGTGCCACAGGTCGCAGTGGATAGAGACACAGATATCTAGGCGACGGCCACGATATATTTGAGGGAGTCCATCCAACATTTCTCAGAGGGGACCGGTGGACGAGCATCTCCTGAAACTTCCCATCCTGACAGGGCATGCATTGTCGGGAATTCCTTTCCCCAAGGATCACCTTGCGGGCTCCTATGATCAGGTATTTTCCTGCCGTCAATATGGTGACATTTTGGCAGAGGTCGGGTAATCTAGGCCCTCTGGGGGAGTGGAAATGAGGAATATGTCCATCAAGGAGATTGGTCCCGGTTGACCAACCGTTGATGACCACTCTCTGCACCTCATGACAGGATAATTGTGAAGTACGTAACAGGTTGTCTGATAGTGCTGGGCTGTCTGACTCTAGCCGAGTTTTTGGATATCCCCTCCGTTTCCGGGGAAACACTCCCGGCCGCTTTCGAAGTTGCGTCCGCCGAAGTTGAAAATTCCCAACAAAACCTTCGTGACAGTGAGGGCACCACACTGACTCCCTTCGACCAGTCCAAAGGGAGTGAAGAGGATGTGGAGCTGACCCGGCGTATTCGACAGTCACTGATGGCCGATAAGACCTTATCCATGAATGCCCACAATATTAAAATTGTGACCCTGCATGGAAAAGCCACCTTACGGGGACCGGTGGAGACGCATGATGAGCGAAGGCGGATTTTGAACATGGCCACGTTAGTTGTCGGCCTGAATAATGTGATCAACCTGCTGGAAGTTGTCAAAGAATAAATATCCTCGTGATCCCCCGGAAAAGGAGCATCAGATGGCTAAAGCCGTTTTTTGTATTGCGACAACTTTTTTGCAAGCCGAGCAAATCGTCGACAATCTCAAGATTGCGGGCTTCTCCAGTAACGATATCTCGGTGCTCTTTCCGGACACCCATGGGGCCAAAGCTTTAGCGCATGAAAAACACACGAAGGCTCCGGAGGGGGCCGTCACCGGAGCCGGAGCGGGTGGGGTGTTGGGCGGGGCACTGGGCTGGCTGGTGGGCATCGGCGCATTGGCGCTTCCCGGCATTGGTCCGTTTGTGGCTGCCGGCCCGATTATGGCCGCGCTGGGCGGTGCGGCCGTTGGAGCGACGGTGGGAGGCCTGACCGGCGGGCTGGTCGGCATGGGCATCCCGGAGTATGAAGCCAAGCTCTATGAAGGAAAGATTAAAGAAGGCAAAATCCTGATCTCGGTGCACTCAGAAAATCCGGATACGACGGATCGTGCCAAAACCATCTTCAAAAACGAGGGAGCCGAGGACATTGCGACTTCGGATGAGGCCTCGGTCAAATCCTAAAAGAGGCGAAGAACAGAGACTGGGTCAATCCCAAACGCAATAGTCGATCGACACGTGTTTGTTCCCATCACAGGCCACCTCAAAAGGTCGACCCCGGTCGTCTCAAAGAGCCAAACCGTTGTGTTTGGTTTTCTTTTCCAAAAGAACAAAAGAAAATGACCTTGTCCGCCGGGCCGAATCCCGACTTCGTTCTTTCTCTCACTATCCTTCCTGCGCTTGTCTCACTTGAATGGAAATCCCATAAAGACTCCTCTCCTCCTATGTTCCGACGCTTGTTGGCTGGCCCCCAGGAGAAACGTTCTTCGTATTTAGCGGCCCGTGTTTGAGCCCTTCGGCGTTGGCTCAGGATAAACTCCGCGAGTTGGGCCGCTCTGTTCAGAATTAACGTCCCGTGTTTGATCTCTACCAATTCATTCACCTTCCTTTCTAGGTTCCCCTGGCCTGGTGGCATGGCCGAGCCGTGCAACCGGCACCGAAAAAAGGTGTGGAGTGTTTGAGCCCTCCCACCCTCATGGAAATCGCATAAAGATCCCTCTCCTCTTTCGTTCCGACGCCTGCCGGCTGGCTCCCAGGAGGGATGCTCTTCGCATCTAGCGGACCTTGTTTGAGCGGAGCGAGTTGGGCCGCTCTTCAAAGAGTTCGCGTCCCTCCTCTTCAGTAAGGCCAGACGGGGCGTCCATGGTTTTGGTCACTTTTGCCGAAACAAAAGTGACTCGTCGCTCGGGGGCGAAACCCCGAAAGCGTTGAAATAAGAAGTGACGCACCCAACCAGCGCCCCGCTCCCGGGCTCCCTCCCGGCAGCAACCTTCCTCGCTTTAATTCCGAAGGTCCCACTCTTTTTCCGGTCCCTGTAGTTTTCGTGTATTACTTCCGACGCCTGCCGGCTGGCTCCCAGGAGGGACGCTCTTCGCATCTGGCGGCCCTTGTGTGAGCCCTGCGAGTTGGGCCGCTCTTCAAAAAGTTCGCGTCCCTCCTCTTAAGTGAGGACAGGCGGGGCGTCAATGGTTTTGGGTCCTTTTGCCGAAACAAAAGGACCTCGTCGTCCGGGGCCGAAACCCCGGAAGACCACAACAAGGAAAGGAGGCTCCACGCAAGCGTATGATTCAAGGGCCGAAACCCGTCATGGATACTTGCTAAAACTCCGATTCACAAAAATTCTCTCCATTGATCGCTATCAACACACGCTAAAAAAGAAGGTCCCTCCTCATCTCATACACTCATCCCCGCTCTCTACACATCAAAAAACAACCTTTCCCTTTTTGTCGCTCCTTGCATATTTTCCAACCCCAATAACAGGTCAGCTTGTCGGGCGCGCGCCCACGTCCGGCTGTCCGTTACATTTTAGAGTTCCCCTCATTGCGTGCCGGTTTGGCCGGATAGCATTCGTATGACTCCTCCAGTATATTAAAGAAGATATTCTGGCGTTCCGGTTTGCTGCCTGTTGGACGCATAAGCAGGGTTGCCGGTGTTACGGAAATCAGGGAGAGAGAGAATGTCTGCTCGACGAGCAATCACTACAGGTGCAAGGGTGGTGGCAATGCTGGCAATCTGTCTGGCGCTATCAGGAGTGATCTTGGCCAAACATGCACCAGCAGAGAACACCCCAAACCAAACGCTTACCGACAGGCACGCGCACCTCGATATCCTGAACGACAAAGTGTCTGCGGTCTCCGACACCGGCCCGATCGGTCCGTGTGGTGTCTCAAAGACGGGGGGACAGACATTCTCCGGAGCAGACCGGTTTGTCCCTGTCCTGTATGGCGTTGCCTACTGTGACCGGGAAACGGGCGTCGTGTGGGAAACCTCCCCGGCGGTGACTTTCTTTAACTGGGCCGGGGCCATCAGCCATTGCACCACCCGCGAGGTGGGAGGACGGAAAGGCTGGGCTTTACCGATGCGTGAACAACTCTCGAGTCTGCTGGATATCAATTCGATTCTTTGTTTGGGCGGGGGACTCTGTTTGCCGGATGGGCACCCGTTTCAAAACGTGCAGTCGGCCAATTATTGGTCGGCGTCGACAACCGGGGGAACTCCCACGTTCGCCTGGCTCGTGAATTATTTCCTGGGTGGTGTATTCGTCATCAAGTTGGAAGGCAAAGGGCTCGCGTGGTGTGTACGCGATGGCCAGAGCTCCGACGCACAGGGGCTGGCTGCCATTGCGGAGCCTCACCAAGAAAAAGAAGTGTCTGAGGTCATGTGGTGAGTGGGCTTGAGAAGAAAAGCATATAGTGTCTCCATTTCTCCCATCTCAAAAATTTTCTCATTTTTAGTCAGACCTGCACTTCTCCTTCCTTCATGATCATCAATTAAATTCTTTCCATCACTCCGGCATTGTTGTTTAGACATTCGACCCCTGCTGTCTGATCTGGCAGCCCTTTCATTCCCCTTCCCCCTCTAAGTTTCCCTGGCCTTGTGGCATGGCCGAGTCAAACCTCCTTCTTAATTTATTTCTCGTCTACTTTATCCGACGCCTGACGGCTGGCTCCCAGGAGGGACGCGCTTCGCATCTCGCGGGCCTTGTTTGAGCCTTGCGAGTTGGGCCGCTCTGCAAAGAGTTCGCGTCCCTCCTCTTCAGTAAGGCCAGCCGGGGCGTCCATGGTTTTGGGTCCTTTGCCGAAACAAAAGGACCTCGTCGCTCGGGGGCGAAACCCCGAAAGCGCTGAAATAAGAAGTGACGCACCAAGCCAGCGCTCCGCTCCCGGACCGATCCCCCGCAGCAACCTTCCTCGCTTTAATTCCGAAGGTCCCACTC